>CAYPJN010000191.1:0-5685 GCA_964411055.1 uncultured Lentisphaerales bacterium
GGAACCGCCGGGCGCCTTCGACGAGGGTTTCCGGTGGTCGGCCCTGATGGGCGCCATCCTTGTCGCGCTCGTGATGGTGCCCGGCTCGATCTACATGAGCCTCATGCAGGGGCAGGGCGTCGGCGGCGCCGCCCAGTGGGTCATGGTGCTGCTGTTTGTCGAGATCGCCAAGCGCATGCACCAGAGCATGAACAAGGCCCAGATATTCGTGCTCTTCTACATGGCCGGCGCCGCCATGCAGATGCCCTTCTTCGGGCTGTTGTGGAACCAGTACCTGGTGCGCAGCGAGGCGGTCATCGGCCATGGTTTCGTGGAGCTGATCCCGTCCTGGGTGGCGCCCACCGATCCCGCCGTGCTGGCCCGGCGCAGTTTCTTCCAGGCGGCCTGGCTGCCGGTGATCGGCATGGTGCTCTTCTCGCAGATCATGTCGCGCCTCGACAACGCCATCCTGGGGTACGGCCTGTTCAAGGTCACGTCGGACCTCGAACGGCTGCCGTTCCCCATGGCGCCGGTGGGCGCCCAGGGCATCGCGGCGCTGGCCGAGGATCTCGACCAGGCCAACCGGTCGTCGAGCAACCGGCGCTGGCGCGTCTTCTCGTTCGGCGGCGCGATCGGGCTCGTCTTCGGCCTGCTGTACCTGGGTCTGCCCACGCTCTCGGACGCCCTGCTGGGCAAGTCCATACGACTGCTGCCGATTCCCTTCTCGGACTGGACCGGCAAGACGGCCGGGTTCCTGCCGGCCGTGGCCACGGGCTTCTCCTGCCAGCTCGGCTCCTTCATCATGGGGACGGTGTTGCCGTTCTGGGCGGTCATGGGCAGCGTGGCCGGCGTCGTCGCCACCTTCATTCTGAACCCGATTCTGTACCACACGGGGCGCCTCGTCTCCTGGACGCCGGGCGACAGCACCGTCGAGACGCTCTTTAAGAACCGCGTCGACTTCTACTTCAGCTTCGGTCTGGGCATCTCGCTGGCGATCGCGCTGATCGGCATCGCCAGCGTAATCCGCGGCCTGCGCGAATGGCGGCGGCACGCCGGAACGGCGGAGGCCGTCGTTCCCCCTCCGAGCCGCGGTGACCTCTCGTTCCGCACCGTGGGCTGCGTGTATGCGGCGAGCACCCTGCTGTACATCCTAGTGTCCGGATGGCTGATCGGCTGGCACCGCGGCGTCATGGCCGTCCTTTGCGTCTACGGCTTCGTCTACACGCCGCTGGTCAGCTACGCCACGGCGCGGCTGGAGGGCATGATCGGCCAGACCGTCGAAATCCCCTTCGTCCGCGAGGCCGGCATTCTGCTGTCGGGCTACAAGGGGCTGGCGTGCTGGTTCCTGCCCATGCCGCTGCACAACTACGGTACGGCCACCATGTTCTACCGCAAGGCCGAGCTGACCGGCACGCGCTTCCCCTCGATCTGGAAGACAGAGAGCCTGCTGATCCCCTTCGTGCTCGTCAGCGCGATCTTCTACGTCCAGCTCATATGGTCCATGGGCGACATTCCCTCGGCGGCCTATCCCTTCGCGGAGCGCATGTGGGCGCTGCAGGCCAAGAACCAGGTGCTGCTCTATTCGTCCACCGCCGGGGGCTACTCCCAGTTCTTCGAGGCCTTCAAGCCCGCCGTCATCGGCGCCGGCCTGGCCGCCTCGCTGGGACTCTTCGCCGTGCTGCGGGCCCTGGCCGCCCCCACCTTCCTGCTGTTCGGCGCTGTCCGAGGCCTCGACCAGAGCATGCCCCACGCGATCCTGCTGGAGATGCTCGGCGCGCTCTTCGCGCGCTTCTACCTCGAAAAGGCCATGGGCGCCGGCGCGTGGCGCAGGACGGCGCCCGTCCTGGCCGCGGGCTTCGGGTGCGGCATGGGGCTCGTCGGCATGTTCTGCATCGGCGTGAAGTTCATGGCGACGGCGGTCATCAAGACGCCGTTCTGAGCAAGGAACCGTGACCGATGGACAACGCATTCGTCAAGATCAGGAACGTCAGCAAGGTCTACGGCACCGGGGCCAATCCGGTCCACGCCCTGCGCCAGGTTAACCTGGACGTGTTCCGCGGCGAGTACCTCTCCATCATGGGGCCGTCGGGGTCGGGCAAGAGCACGCTCTTCAACATGATCGGCGGACTGGACCGCTGCAGCGGCGGCACGGTCGAGATCGGCGGGGTGGACCTGAGCCGTCTTAAGGACAGCGAGTTGGCCTTCTTCCGCGGTCACCACATCGGCTACGTCTTCCAGAACTACAACCTCATCCCCTCCATGACGGCGATGAAGAACGTGGCCCTGCCGGCCACCCTGGCCGGCAGGGTGCCGGCCGAGGCGCGCCGCGCGGCGCGCGAGGCGTTGGAGCGCGTCGGCCTCGGCGCACGCCTGGACCACCGGCCGGACGAACTCTCCGGCGGCCAGCAGCAGCGCGTGGCCATCGCGCGCGCCCTCGTGAACCGGCCGACCATCATCCTGGCCGACGAACCCACCGGAAACCTGGACCTCGCCATGGGCGAGGAAATCATCGGCCTGCTGCGGGAACTCTGCGGCAGCCTGGGCGTGACGGTGATCACCGCCACGCACGACCACAAGATGCTGAAGGTCTCGGACCGCATCGTCTGGATCAAGGACGGAACCGTCGACCGCACGGAACGCGTCGAGGACATGCGGATCGAGGAGGGCGGTATCGATGAGCGGTAGCCGCGCGGCGAACCGCGGTCCGACGGCGCGCCGTCCCGCGCCGCGGCACGGGTCGAGGTACACGGGAAGCAGCCAGTGAAGAGCAGTTCGACAGCAGACACCGCCGGCGCCGTGCCGGACGCCCCCGCCGCCCCCGCCGTGGCGCGCCTCGGCTGGCACCACCTGCTCCTCGACGTGCCCGCGGATTCCGAGGTGCTCGCCTACCAGGCGGATCCACGCAAAGGACGGCTGGTTCTCGGCGACCGCCGCGGCGAGACGCTGCAGATCTTCTGGCGGGTGAACCACCGCACGCCGGATCCGCTGCGCGGGCTCGAGCGCGTCGTCCGCGCCTTGACGGGCGACGGGGCGCGCGAGCCCATCTTCACGATCAACGGATGGCACGCCTGCCTGCCGGAACGGGACGATCTGCCGGGGCTCGCCTGCCGCTACGAGGCTCGCAGCGGGGCGCTGTTGTACGCCGTTTTCCCGCGCCGCTCCCACCCGCGCCCGGAACTCGCGATCCTTGAATCGTACCACCCGAACGATGGCGAAGAGCGCGTCTGGGCGGCGTTCGGACTCGACGTGACCCTGCCGGCCGCCTTCGCCCCGGCGGCCGTCCGCCCATTCCCGCTGGTCCAGAGCATCCGCTTCGAGAACCCGCGCGGCGAATCGATCACCCTCTGCCGGCGCTCGCTGCTGAGCCATCTGCCCGACGGGGACGACCTGGCCGTCCTCTACGCGCGCAACACGGAGCACAAGCGTCCGGTGAGCCGCACCGGAACCTTCCTGCACGACACCGTCCACCCTGGCGTCACGCTGGCCTACACCACCCGCGGCAAGGGCGGGCTGGAGGGCCTGATCGCGCCGACGTGGCAGGGCCGCGTCTGGGCGTGGCGCTGTCCCGGGACGGACCGCGCGTATTGGATCGACCAGAACGCCCCGGAAAAGCATCTGCTCCACGAACTGCCGGAGCGCGTACGCTGCCGATGAAGACCGACCGACAACAGATCGTGAACGCGGCCATCCGGACCGCCATGGGCGACCGCGCGGAAGACGTGGAGCCTTCCCGGCGCATGGAGGATCTGATCGACTGGCAAATGCGCTCCTTAGTGCTGCGCGCGCCGTCGGCAATCTTCTCCCTCCGCCCGGACGGCGCGACGGTCGTCGTCCCGATCGCCTACCGTGGCTGGAGAAGCCTGGCGCGCCGCCTGTTCCGGCTGCGGCGCGAACGCCGCTACGCCCTCGACCGGCTCTCCGCCGAAGCGGTGGAACTCTTCGACGGCCGCCGCACGCTCGGCGAGGTAGTCGACGAGTTCGGCGCGCGGCACCACCTGACGTTTTTCGAAGCCCGCGGCGCCCTGCTCGGCTTCCTGCATCCGCTGCTGCGGAAGGGGATTCTCCTGCTGGTCGCGCCGCGCGAGGGGCCACTTGGCGGCGGTGCCGCCCTGGGGCCGGCTGGCGGAGAGCCGTTGACGTAGCGCGCGCATCGTCGCGCGGGAAAGGAAACCAGATGAGCACGTATCGAGTCGGGATCATGGGGCTGGGCATCGGCAAACGATGGGCGGAGGCGGTCGCCAGGCACAAGGCCTCCGCCCTGGTCGCGCTGTACGACCCGCTGCAGGAACGCGCCGCGGCCGCGGCGGAGGAGTTCCACGCGCGCGCGGCGCGCTCGGAGGACGACTTCTTCGGAACGGAGATGGACGTCGTGATCATCGCGACGCCGGACCATCTGCACCTGCCGCACACCCTGCGCGCGCTGGCCGCCGGATGCCATGTGGTCTGCGAGAAACCCATGGCACCCACCGTGCGGGAGTGCCGGAAGATTGTCGCGGCCGTGAAGCGCCATCGCCGCCGCTTCATGGTCGGGCAGGTGTGTCGCTTCACGCCGGCCTTCCAACTGGCCAAGGAGATCCTTGAGGGCGGCGAAATCGGCGAGTTGGCCTTCATCGAGAGTGAATACTACCACGACTACACCCATGTCGCCGGGGTGGGAAACTGGCGCAAGTCCGCGCGCATCCGGCGCGAGGGGTTTGTCGGCGGCGGCTGCCACGCGCTCGATCTCATCCGGTGGCTGGCGGGAGAACCGTCGGAAGTCTGCTGCTACATGAACCACAAGCTCCTGCCCGACTGGCCGACGAACGACACGGGCGTGGCCATCTTCCGTCTGCCCGGCGGCGTAATCGGCAAGGTCTTCGTCTCCATCGGCGCCAAGGCGGGCTACTCCATGCGCACGGTGCTGCACGGGACTAAAGGTTCGGTGGTGTGCGACAACACTTCCGAATCCATCCGGCTCTTCAGCCGACGTTACTGCAACGTGGCCGGCGGCATGACCTTGCCGGTCCGCGTTCAGAACCACAACATTGCGAGCGAATGGGAGGCTTTCGTCGCCAGCCTGGAGGCCGGCAAACCGCCGTTGACCGACGAGCACGAGGGCCTGCGCACGGTGGCGTTCGCCGAGGCCGCGCTGAAGAGCGCCCGCCTGAACCGGCCCGTGAAAATATCCGTCGGCGTGTGAACCGCCGCGTGTCCGGAATGTCTAAACGAAGGAGACGATGCACATGAACCCGCAGAACCCTGGCAAGAGCTACCCCGTGGAACCGGTCGTCAAGCGCGGCGCGCTGCCCGATCCGTTTGCCCTTCCGGACGGCACGCGCGTCGCCACGCGCGAAGCCTGGCCGGAACGCGCGCGCGCCTGGCGCGACATGGTCATCGGCATGGAATACGGCGGGATGCCGCCGGAGCCAGCGGCAATCGATGTGGAAACGTGCTGCCAGGCCGGTGTCTCGCGCTGGCCGGGAGCGCCGCGGCTCTGGACCTACCGCGTGCATTGCCGCGGGGGCGCACAGCCCTTCGCCTTCTGCGTCCGGATACTATTCCCGGCCGGCGACGGGCCTTTTCCCGCCATCATCAACGGCGACGCCTGCTGGTGGTATCTCTCCGAGCAGGTGGCGCGGCGCGTGGTGGAGAGCGGGTGTGCCCTGGTGATCTTCAACCGCACGGAGATGGCCAAGGATCTGGGCAAGAAGGATCCCGACGTCAACA
>CAYPJN010000192.1:0-5680 GCA_964411055.1 uncultured Lentisphaerales bacterium
GTCAGCGGAGGGCAACTGCAGGAAGATCAGCTTTACTCGATATCCTGCGGCTCTCCAATTCGGGATCAAACGGGCGTAGAGGCGTCCACTGAGCGTGGTCTCGAACGCGAAGCTCTCGCCCGCGCGCACCCGGCGCTTGATCTCCTCCAGCATCAGCCGTCCGGCGCGGACCGCGGCCCGTTCGGGCGCCAGCGGCGAGAGACCGGCGGCGATCAGATCCGCGTTGATGAAGTCCGGGCAGGCCGCCTCGCGCGGCAGAAATTCACGCGCGAACGTGGTCTTCCCCGCGCCGTTCGGCCCGGCGATGATCACGATCTTCTTCTGGCGGTTTGGCGCTGCCCTCTTCACGTCGTAATGCCCTCCAGGGGTTCGGCAAGAAAGCGCAGCGCAACCGCTTCCGACTCCTCGATGGCGATCTCCACCGCCCGTTTCGCCCGTTCCAGCAAGGCATGGGCGCAACGGCGCGCGGCGTGGGCACTCCGAACGGCATCCACAATCCTGACGCACGCGGGTTCGTCGATCTCGGGAAATGGCAGGGTAAGCAAATCCGTGTCGCTGATCGCGGGATACAGGCTCGCGCTCGTGTGCAAGTCCATGAGCTCGCACACCAGCGGCAAACGCAGGTACGTCAAGCACACCTCCGGGGCGACACGCCTGGGCTGGAGCACGACAAATCCCGAGGAGCAGACAAAGCCGTCCTGTTCCGGTGTGACCAGTGCGGAGAGGCGCCGGATCGGCCGCACAGTGGAAGTCAGCACGTCACCCGCGTGGACGTGCCATGTGGCGCGGCTTGGCGCCTCGCGGCCGGCCATGCGCGAACTGGCGACGGTGCCGTCGGACTGAACGTCGCTGATTTCGATGTAGTCGAATTCATCGACACCTGCCGACTTGAACTTCTCGCGCCGCGCCGGCGCCACGTCGCCCACCGTCTGTCCGCCCCGCGACAAACGTTTCAGCAGTCCGTCGACACGCGGCGCGAAGTAGTCCGCATCCATCCGCCCGGCGGCGAACACGTCCGACGCACGTCGCGTGTAGGTCAGCGGTTCCGGGGGTTGCCAATCGTCCAGATGAAGATCGCGAAGAAGCATGTCTTCTGCATTAAGAAGCAGTCGGGCAGCATCTTGGTTCGCACTCAGTGCTCGACTCACCAACTGAGAGATCGCCGTCTCTAAACGCTTCGGAAAAACTGGAACTCGGAAATTAATGAGCTTGCTTATAAAGAGACTCTGTTGGACGTTTCCCGTGGACTCTCTGTTGGACTGAAAACGTCCGAAATCTGAAATCAAAAAAGCCAGCAGAAAATGCGAATCTACCGACTTCGCTCTGATGATGCCAACGTGACGATCGGCATTTGCGGGTAGCATCCAGGGTTCGACGATGCAGGCATTCCCAATCGTGCCTACAGTGGAAATTAGGATGTCAGAAGATCCAAGAGCTGTCCGCGGATTCGATTTGTGTTGCTTCGCGTTGATTTCCTCAACATCGCCAACATCACAGAAACCGAGCTTGGGATGCTTTGCGGAATACAGACGGATACCGGATCCTTCGCAGAAGTCAATTGACGCATGTATACCGTCGGTTACGAAGGCAATCTCGCCGAGAGCTTGCGACTGGACTGCATCAAGTAATGAGATCCGATGAATGTTGTCCTTCTGGAAGTACTCGCTGTCCCAGCGCCAGATATCATTTCTGTTCAACACCTCATTCAGCGTTAGCTCGCTGATCTCCAGCCCCTTCAACAGCGCCTGGTAGCGGGCGCCGTCGAAGGGGCGGCTCAGAAAAAACTTAACTTCTCGCGGGAGGCGAACTCGGCGAAGGCTTCGGCGATGCCGTCGGGGGTGCGGGAGCCGTCCTGGAGCTCGGTGCTATAGAGATCGTGCTGCACCACCCAGTGCCCGTGGCGGTCGCGGGCGAGCCCGCCGCCCGGAGCCAGGGCGATGAGCTTGTCGCCGCTGGTGTCCTTCGAGGCCATCCGCTGGGTGGCGAAGAAGATGTTGTAGTCGTCAGTCTTCGGGCACAGCGGACCGGCCTTCGGGTCGTCGTTCCACTTCTGGACGAAGAGCACGCTGGTCTTGGTGCCGGTGTGGGGCTTGAAGGTGTTCGGGTGCAGGCCGACCACGGCCAGGATGCGACAGCGTTCGGCGATGAACGCGCGGACGCGCTTGTCGGTGGCGTTGTTGAACCGGCCCTGCGGCAGAACCACGGCCATGCGGCCGCCGGGCCGCAGGAAGTCGAGGTTGCGCTCGATGAAGAGCAGGTCGCGGCCGACGGCGGTCTCCAGCTTGCCCGGCGTGCCATCCTTGTTGACCTTGTGCGCCAGGTCGTAGAGCGACAGCATGTCGGTCTGCTTGATGTCGCCCGCGAAGGGGGGATTGGCCATCAGGATGTCGAAGCCGAAGCGGCGGTAGTCGCCGTTCCCGCCCTCGGCCAGGCGGCGCAGCTTCTTCCAGCCGGGGTGGTAGGTGTCGAGCCAGTTCTGGTCGCGGACGGTCTCGTCCCATTTGCGCCAGTCGAGCGTGTTCAGGTGCAGGACGTTGCTCTCGCCGTCCCCGGCGATCAGGTTCAGGCAGCGGGCCACGCGCACGCTCTTCTCGTCGAAGTCGATGCCGAAGACCTTCTCCTGCACGTAGCGCTCGCAGCGTTTCGGCTTCTTCTCCAGCGTGAAGAGGTGCGAGGCGTCGAGTCCCTCGTCGCGCAGGATGTCTTCCCAGACCTTGAAGATGCCGTGCACGGGGAATCCCGCCGAGCCGCAGGCCGTGTCGATCAGCGTCTCGTCCTCCGTCGGGTTCAGCATCCGCACGCACATGTCGATGACCCAGCGCGGCGTGAAATACTGGCCCTTCTCGCCCTTCGAACTCTTGTTCACCAGATACTCGAAGGCCTCGTCCACGACATCCAGGTTGCTGTTGAAGAGTTTGTACTCCTCCAGCGAGCCGACGCAGACCTGCAGATGGTCCGGTGTCAGCTTGATTCTGTCGCCTTTCGGGAATACTCCCTCCCACTTGTCGTTGGCCTCGTCGAAGAGCTTCTGGATGCCGGCCTTGAGCTGGACGGCGGTGTTGGTGTTGCGGAAGCGCAGGTGCGGATAGTCGTCGCGGAAGCAGGAGAGCTCGTCGTAGAGCTTGGCGAAAACGAGCTTGAAGACCTCCTCGAAGACGTCCACGCCCGCGTTGGCGAGCACCTCGTCCTCCATGTCGAGGATCAGTTGCTTCAGCGACCGGGCGTGGGGGCCGAGCGTCTCGCGCTCCTTCTCCTTGTCAACGAGTGTGTCGATGGTCCAGGGCTGACCGGCGACCTGCTCGATGGTCTGGTCGGCGGACGGCAGCACGGGGATTTCGACGAAGTAGTTCGGATTCTTGCGGTGCCAGAAGATGCGCTCGACCCCATTGCTCCAGACTGCGAGCGGTGCGCCCGTGGCGTGGGTGTAGGACTTGAGCTGTTCCTTTCCGCTTCTGGCGGTGGTCTGCTTGACCTCGATCAGGATGTAGGGAACGTTGGCCCGTTCGGCGTCGAACACGACGATGTCCGCGCGTTTGGACGTGTCCCGGCCGAAGGTGACCGGATACTCGACCGAAATCAACTGGCGTGGATAGGCATACTGGTACAGGAGGGCGGCGATCCAGAGTTGCCGGACGATCTCCTCCGGCTTTGCCTGAACCTCCTTGGCGCGGATCTGGCAGGTCACGTACAGTTTGCCGCCGCGATCCTTCAGGCGCGCCTCGACCGCCGCAATGGTTTCCGGCGTGAAGTGAACCGTTGAAAAGTCGGCGTTCAACCGCCGGGACACATCCTTGAGCTTCATGACCCCAAGATAGCCATGTTATGCACTGAATGTCAACAAGAGGCACATGGGGATTCCCGGTGGCAGGCGTATTCGGTTAGCCAGAACCTACTCCTGACCGCCCTGTTTCCCGGCGCTTGCCGCGAGCCGGGCCTTGAGGTCGGCGATCCGCGTGTCGATATCCCAGGACGCGGCGTCCTCCACCGGAAGATTCCAGGCCGTTTCCAGCCATTGCAGGGCGCGCGCGACTTCCTCCCCGGTGCTTCCGGGGCCGCTCAACTCATCGGCCAGCGCAACGTAGCCGTGCGGCCATCGCGGATGCTCGCGGATCGCGGCAGTCAACGTTGCCTCCCCTTCTTCCGGGCGGCCGGCCGCGAAGAGCAAGCGCCCCAGATCGCCGCGCATATTGGCGATTTCGATTTCGTCTTCATCTGGAAACAGCCTCAACGCGTCACGCAACACGCGGATCCCGGTCTCCGCGCACGCCGGATTTCCGCGTGCGGCATTATGGATGGCGATGGTGAAGTCCTGAATCCAGTTGCCAAAGCTCTGGGTGCATTCGAATACCGCGTCGGCTTCGCCGAAGGTGGTCATCGAGGGGCGCAGGCGGACGCGGACGACGTCCCAGACGCGCAACCAGACGCCGACAGCCCGTGTATCCTGATGCGACTCCACCAGGTCGTAGCCTTCCGCCACCCAGTCGTCGAGCATCTCCAGCGACGGGATTTCCGGCCGGAACCGCTTCCACAGTTCGCAGGCCGCGAAGCAGATGAAGTCCTCGTCCTGTCCTTCGGGCCGTGCAGGGAGCCCGTCCACCCACTCGCTGCCGATATCCCAGGCGGAGAACCGTCCCGCGGCGCGTTTGAGAAAGGCGGGGCGGGACGCGTCGATGCCGAACGCCTTCAAACGTGAAAGGATGTCATCGGTGTGCAGGCAGGCAACCTTCGCCATGGACCACTTCGCGTTCATCGCCGCGATCTCGCGAGGCGACAACTTCTTCAGGAGTTCGGGCGCGGGGTTGGCGACAAGCCGGGCGATCATGTAGGGATGGATGGCGCGGTCACCCAAGCCGTCCTCGGGAGCGACCATCGGATCATCCGTGTCCGTCTCGACGAGGCCGGGCTCCCCGTGTCCCCAGCAGCAATGCTTGTACTTCCTGCCGCTGCCGCACGGGCAGGGATCGTTCCTTTTCACATCAGCCATGCGATTCTCGCTCCATTGCCCCAGCGGGAGCCATTTCTAACTTCATGACAACAAGGTAGTCAGTTGTGTCTTGACTGTCAAAGGGAATGGTATTCGGGCAGCCTCGGCGCCGCAGCCTCAATACCGCAGGGTGAGGCGCAGACCGAGCACACGCACGGTGCGCGCCGCGCCCACGTGGATGTTGCGTCCGCCGGTCTCGCGGAGGCGGCGCGCCATCGCGTGCGCGCCCAACCCGATCAGCAGATAGATCAGGAAGAGCACCACGTAGGCCGCGTCGGGATAGCGCAGCGCGCCGGAGGCGTCGGCCTGCGCCTGGCCGCGGAAGCAGTCCAGCACGCCGCCGGAGAGTGTGCCGATAAGCGCCACGAAGGCGTAGGCCGAGAAGTTGCCGATGCCCACTCCGACCCCCGTCAGGGACGGCGGATTGACCTCCAGCATGATCGCGTTGGTAACCGGCGAGAAGCCGGAGGCAAACGTGATCAGCAGAAAACCGGCGATCAGCAGCAGCCCGCGCACCGGCCCCGGCGACACGAGGAGCATGCCCGCCAGCACCAGCAGGCTCCCGGCCGGCACCACGGCGGTCTGCAACAGGATGAAGGGCCGGCGCCGGTTGCTGTTAAGCGCGCTGAGAATGCCCGTGGCCTGGTTGCAGAGGGCGGAGAGCAGCACCATGACCGAACAGCAGAGGGCGGCCAC
>CAYPJN010000193.1:0-265 GCA_964411055.1 uncultured Lentisphaerales bacterium
CCTGCCTGACAGCAAACGCTTCGACCGGTTGGTTAGTTCCAGAAAGCCCTTCGGACTCGAGACAACGTTTAAGGGCAAGGCCGCTAAGCGCGCCGGAGATGTGCTGGTCTATCAAAACGGCGGTACGGGGTATACACCGAGAAGTTCCATTGCAACTGGCACTGAACTCATCGACAAGTGGAAGGTCTTTGTGGGCCGTGCCGCGCCGGGGACAGGCAACAGAGACACCTACCCGCACAAAATCATCAGCACGCCATTCGTGGGG
>CAYPJN010000193.1:275-5667 GCA_964411055.1 uncultured Lentisphaerales bacterium
TCTGTGTATCGGCCCGTTCGATTCGAAAAGCCAAGCCGAGAGCGTATTATCCTACCTGTCCTGTCGCCTGACTCGGCTATTGATTCTCCTGCACAAGCCATCACAGGACACAACACGAAAAGTCTACACCTTCGTTCCGATGCAGAAATGGACCCGGCAGTGGACGGACCACGACCTCTACACGAAATATGATCTCTCCGCGAAGGAGATCGCCTTCATTGAGAAGATCGTCCGCCCGATGACATGCGATGCCGCAGCCGAGCCAGACGACGACGGGGCCGTGGAGGGTGTCGATGCCTAAGCAACGGCGCATTCCCAAAATCTATTTGCGTTCATTCGCGTTCATTCGCGGTTAAATTGAGAGTGCAACCATGACGCACGAACAAGCACTGGCCGTTTTTGAAAACTTCAAAATCCGACGCGTCTATGACGAGAAAGCGGAGACTTGGTATTTCTCCGTGGTGGACGTCGTCGCGGCGCTGATTCAGCAGCCGGATTTCCAGGCCGCCCGCAATTACTGGAAGGTGCTCAAGAATCGCCTGAATAGAGAGGGCAGTCAATCGGTTACAAATTGTAACCGGTTGAAGATGCTGGCCGAGGACGGGAAGATGCGTTTCACCGATGTGGCCGATCCCGAGACACTGCTGCGGATTATCCAGTCGGTCCCCAGCCCCCGGGCGGAGCCGATCAAGCTCTGGCTGGCAAAGGTGGGCTATGAGCGGATTCAGGACATGGGCGACCCGGCGCGCTCGCTCGACCGCGCCTGCGAATTCTGGCGGCAGCACGGCCGCAGCGAGAAGTGGATTCAGCAGCGGATGATGGGGCAGGAGACCCGCAACAAGCTCACGGACTACTGGAAAGACCACGCGATCAAGAGCGAGGATGAGTATGCCATCCTCACCAACATCATCCATCGGGAATGGAGCGGGGTATCGGTCAAGAAACACAAAAAGATCAAGGGACTGCAGACCCAGAACCTGCGCGACCACATGAGCGAGGCGGAGCTGATCTTCACCGCGCTGGCGGAGTTGTCCAGCCGCCAGATTGCCGAAAGCGTCGCGGCTACCGGCATGGGTGAAAACGCCGAAGCGGGCCGTAAAGGCGGCCGCATCGCCAGGGGCGCCAGGCGGGAACTGGAGCAGAAAACCGGCAAGAGCGTGGTCACGGGCGAAAACTTTCTGCCGCCGGGGAGAAAAAACCCGGAGATAGGGGCGGAAGAGGGACAATCATGAGTCAGGATTTCTTCCCGCCTCGCCCGGCCTCGCAACCCACGATCTACGCCTACGAGGATACAAACCCCCAGTATGCCGGCCTCCTCAAGGTCGGCTACACGACCCGGACGGTTCAAAAACGGCTCAGCGATATCTATCCCGTCAAGACTCCCGGCCAACCGCCCTATCGGATACTGCTCGAAGAATCCGCCATGCGCAACGATGGCTCGGTCTTCACCGATCACGATGTCCACCGGATGCTGCGGCTCAACGGCATCAGAAATCCCGATGGCGAATGGTTCCGCTGCACATCCGCCCAGGTCCAATCCGCCATCCTCGCCGTCCGGTCGGGTCAACTGAACGAGGAAAACCGTTCCCTCGCGTTCCAGATGCGCCCCGAACAGGTCGAAGCCATCGAGAAAACCGCCGCCTACTTCGCCAGTTGGCGCAAGGACAGGCGCAACCGCGACCGGCCGCCGCACTTCCTCTGGAATGCCAAGATGCGCTTCGGCAAAACCTTTGCCGCCTACCAGCTCGCCCGTAAAATGGGCTGGCGCAAGGTGCTGGTTCTGACCTTCAAACCCGCCGTGCAGAGCGCCTGGGAAGAGGACTTGTTGCGTCATGTCGACTTCCAGGGCTGGCAATTCATCAAGCCCGGCGGCCGGACCTATGAAGAGGCCGACAAGCGGCGCCCGTTCGTCTGCTTCGGTTCGTTTCAGGATTACCTGGGCCGCAACCCCGGCACCGGCGGCATCAAGACCAAGAACGAATGGGTTCACTCGACCAATTGGGATTGCGTGATTCTGGACGAGTACCATTACGGTGCCTGGCGCGAGAACGCTAAGGAGCTGTTTGAGGCGGAAGACAGGAAAGAGGTCGAGTTCGGCGAGGGCGAAGGCATCCAGGACTTCGACGAGGAAATCATGCCGATCACCACGAACGCCTACCTGTACCTCTCGGGCACGCCGTTCCGGGCGATCGCCTCCGGCGAATTCATCGAGGAGCAAATCTTCAACTGGACCTATTCCGACGAACAACGCGCCAAGCGCGACTGGCAAGGTCCCGTCAACCCCTACGCCGCGCTGCCCCGCATGGTGCTCCTCACGTACCAGCTTCCCGACGCGATCCGCGAGATCGCCATGCAGGGCGAGTTCAACGAGTTCGATCTCAACGTCTTCTTCTCCGCCGAGGGCCTCGGCCCCCAGGCCCGGTTCAAGTACCCCGACGAAATTCAGAAATGGCTCGACCTGATCCGCGGCGCCTTCATGCCGACCAGCATCGACAGCCTCAAGCTTGGCGCCAAAAAGCCCCCCTTGCCCTTTTCGGACGCCCGCTTGCTCGGCGTGCTGTCGCATTCCTTCTGGTTCCTGCCCAGCGTCGCATCCTGTCACGCCATGCGCAACCTGCTGGCCTTGCGGCAGAACCGCTTCTACCACGACTACAAGGTTGTCGTGGCGGCCGGCAATGCGGCCGGCATCGGCGTCGCCGCGTTGCAGCCCGTCGAAGAGGCCATGGACGACCCCCTCAAAACCAAGACCATCACCCTCTCCTGCGGCAAACTGACCACGGGCGTCACGGTCAAACCGTGGACCGGCATCCTCATGCTGCGCAACTCCTCCAGCCCGGAGACCTACTTCCAGGCGGCTTTCCGGGTGCAATCACCCTGGACGGTGCGCAATCCGGACGGCGCGTCTCCCAACGCCGAGCAGATCATCAAGGAAGAGTGCTACGTCTTCGACTTCGCCCCCGACCGCGCCCTGCGTCAGATTGCCGACTACAGTTGCCGCCTGAACGTCAACGAGGCCAACCCGGAAAAGAAGGTCGAGGAGTTCATCGGGTTCCTGCCTGTCCTGGCCTATGACGGCAGCTCCATGAAGCAGATCGACGCCGCCGGCATCCTCGACATGGCCATGAGCGGGACAACGGCAACCTTGCTTGCGCGGCGCTGGGAAAGCGCCATGCTCGTGAATGTGGACAACGACACCCTTCGTCGCCTCATGAATGACAAGAAGGCGCTGGATGCCCTGATGAGCATTGAGGGGTTCCGCAATCTGAATCAGGACATCGAGACCATCATCAACAAGTCGGAAGCCGTGAAGAAGGCCCGCAAAGAGGCCAACGACGAAGAGCTCTCCACGAAGGAGAAGAAGGCGCTTTCGGAGGAAGAGAAGAAATACAAGAGCCTGAGGAAGCAGATCCAGGAAAAACTGATCAAGTTCGCCACGCGGGTTCCCATCTTCATGTACCTTACCGACTATCGCGAGCGGACCCTGAAGGACGTGATTACCCGGCTCGAACCCGGCCTCTTCAAGAAGGTAACGGGCCTTTTCGTGAAGGACTTCGAGCTGCTGGTGAGTCTGGGCGTCTTCAACAGCGCCTTGATGAACGATGCGGTCTACAAGTTCAAGCGCTACGAGGACTCCAGCCTGGGCTATACCGGGATCAACCGTCACGAAGGCGAGGACATCGGCCTGTACGACACGGTCATCACCCGCACAGACGCGCTGAAGGTCTTCGAGAATCTACCCTTCGACAAGGAAACGGAAAATGACCCCGACAAGCATCTTTTCGCAGACCGCGGCCCGGAAAATGGATATCCCGGCTTATCTTGAACGCATCGGGCTGGAAGTGTCCGCGCATGCCGCGCCGGATGCCGTGCTTCTGCGGAAGATCCAGTATGCCCACTGCACGACGGTGCCCTATGAGAACCTGGACATGCTCCGGGGAACTCCCACTTCACTGGAGACCGACGCCCTCTTCAATAAGATCGTGTCGCGGGGTAGGGGAGGACTCTGTTTCGAGCTGAATGGCGCCTTTGGCGCCCTGCTCCGCGGGTTGGGGTACGAGGTGATGGACGTGGCCGCCCGGTTCCTGCGCGGCGAAGCCACGATACCCATGCGCCGCCACCGCGTGCTTGTCGTCAGGACGCCGGACGACCGCTGGGTGTGCGACGTGGGCATCGGCCAGAGTTGCCCGCGCGAGCCGGTGAAGCTCGTCGAGAATCAGGAGCAACCCCAGTTCGGCGAGAACTACATGTTCCGCCGGGAAGCCTTCCTGGGCTGGGTGCTGATGGATTTTCACAAGGGCGCGTGGCGCGACTTCTACTCGTTCACCGAGGAGCCCCAGTTGACGGTGGATTTCGTCGCTCCCAATTTCTACTGCGAGCGGCACCCCGATTCACCTTTCAACAAGCGTGAGATGTTCTCGTTGAAGACGGCGGAGGGGCGGATCACGCTGGATGGCAACATCTACAAGGAATTCAATGCCGCGGGCGTGACGGCGCATGAGCTGGCGCCGGAACAGATGCGCGGCGCCTATGCCCGCTTCGGCCTGGAAATGCCCGGTTCCGATTGAGACGGCCGGCCGGTGCATGCATGGCCCCGGCTAGTCCTTGAAGATGACCATCGTGCCGCGGGGAATCCTGGCCGCATCGACCGTGTTGCCGGGCGCGAGCGTGCCGTCGGCCATCAGGAAATAGGTGTCGGGTTCGTTCCAGCCCGGCCCGCAGATCTCGAACGCGGGGCGGCGGGCGGTGACCGGCCCGTCGATGCGGTAGCCCGCCAGCACCCGCGTGCCGACCGGCAGGCTGGCGGCCTGCTCCGCCGTCAGCGCGTCGCCTCTGATCCACTTGCCGCCGGGCGGGAGGTAGAGCGTGCGCGCGCTGTTCCATTCGGCGCCGGCGATCATGGCGGGCGACTGTCCCGGCGCCAGGCTCTGCACCTTCTCGACGGGGTTGATGTCGCCCTCGCCGATCAGCACGCGCGTGCCCGAGGGAATCGCGCGCCAGTTGGTAATCTCCTTGCCGCTGAGGCGGGTGCCGTTGGGCAGGATGTAGAGCGTGTCGGGGCTGTTGTAGGCGTCGCGCGCGATGTCCCAGGCCGAGCGTCCCGGGCCCATGACATTGCTCTCGGCGGCGACGTAGCGGTCGACGGCACGGGTGCCGTCGTGGCTGTAGAGCAGCCGGTGCAACGCGGGATCCGCCACGACCAGCCGGCGGGCGGCGACGTCGGGGTCGTGCCCCGGCTTGGCCTTGACGCCGAAGCGCGCGCGCACGGAATCGATCGCCAGACGCATGGCGCAGCGCTTGCGGCCGCGGTGGCTGCGCGGCTGCCAGCGATTGGGCGCGCCGTAGGCCACCATCGAGTGCGTGAGGATGCGGGTGTCGGGCACCCTGTATATCC
>CAYPJN010000194.1:0-5663 GCA_964411055.1 uncultured Lentisphaerales bacterium
GAATGGCACTCGGACACGAGAGAATGGACGTCTATCGCCTGGCGATCGCTTACGTTGTTGGCAAGGCGCTGGACGAAGCCGAGAGCCAGAATCGAAAGACCGAACTCGACCGGATGGCGGCGATGCTCAGTCGGCTGGGCGGAAGAGGATACCAGGTGCGGGAATCGGAAGAAGCCTACACTGCGGGAGAGGAGGAAGTCGATCCCGATCCCGATAGCGATAGCGATTTGGATGAGACCAAGCCCCAACAAGGCGGTGGAGGCGCCGCGATGCGGTCGCCTCACCGCTGACGCTCGCGCCACCGGCTGCACGCAGTCCGGAAACGAGTTTCCACGCATCACGACTCACGGATCCCCCGCTGCTGCGTTAAACCTGCTGCTTTAAAACACATCAAACTCTGGAAATCGGGTCACGGGCATGGTAATATCCTTGCAGTAAGACGATACCGAAGGCTCCGGGAGTCTGTCGCTATGGAGAACCTCTCTTTCAAGGAAGCTGTTGAACGCCTGACGCAGAGCGACAAGCGCTATGCGCCCGAAGCCTATTTTTTTGTGCGCGACGGCCTCGATTACACGGCCAAGAACCTGAAGAAGGGCGCGCGCGGCCTTGCCCGCCACGTCACCGGCAAGGAACTCTCGCAGGGGCTTTGCGACTACGCTATCGAGGAGTACGGCCCCATGGCCAGTTATTCGCTGAAGCAGTGGGGCATCATGCGTACCGAGGATTTCGGCGAGATAGTCTTCGCGCTCATCGAGGCCGGCATGTTCGGCAAGACGGACGACGACGAGCGCGAGGATTTCGCCCGCCTGTTCGACCTCCACGAGAAACTCAGCAGCTTCTACTAGCGCAAGAACTGGAGCATGATGCGGCGACAGGTTGCTTAGCAAATTCTCTTGGTTTTGGGGCCCGATTCCCCCGCTTGCGCCAGCCGTCGGAGCACGTGTAGAATGGGTGCATGAAATGGGCTTGGAGAGCCGCCGGTCGACGCATGGCAGAGGCTGCCTCGATTCTGGCCGCCTGTCTGCCGGCCTGGTGCGACGCGGCGCCGTGTCTCGTCTGCGAGGTCCCGGTCTTCGATTTTGGTTCCTCCGATGGCTCGTGTAACATCCGTCATGACTTCCTGCTGCGCAACACGGGCGACGCGCTGCTGACGCTGGGCACCGTCCGGACCGGCTGCGGCTGTACCTCCGCTCGGCTGTCCACGAACTCGCTGCCTCCGGGCAACAGCGCCGCTCTCACTGCCAGCCTCGATCTCCGTGGACGCTCCGGGCCGCAGCGCATCAGCATCTATGTCGAGACGAACGACCCACGGCTCCCGGTGCTCCAGCTCCAGATGACGGGCAGGGCCGTCGCGCTGGTCGAGATCAACCCGACAACGGTCACTCTGGCGCGCCATCCTGACGGCCTGCTGCCCACACAGCGGGTATCAATAGTCAGCCACCTGCCGGCACCGATGCGGGTGCTCTCCGTCCGCGACCCAGCCGGCATGCTCGTCCTGGACCTAGCCACCAACACGCAGGGGCGCGCCTATGCGCTGTCGCTGGCGCTGGCGCCGGCGGCGGACGCGGAGGTGCGTGAAGGTTTCGTCGAGTTGACGACCGACGCTCCCGAACGCCGGTTGATCCGCATTCCCTTCAGCGTCAGCCGGCAGGTGGCGCTCCATGTGACGCCCTCGGTTCTGGTCTTCGATCCGTCCGCGGCTGTCCCCCAGACATCGCGCCTTTTCTTGCGCAGCCCGCTGCATCAGGTCTTCGCCATCCGCCGCCTCGCCTGTTCCGTACCCGGCACCGGCGCGCGCGTCGTCCGTTCCGGCGGTTTCTGGCACTATCTGGAGGTTGGACCCCTGGCTCCGGGAACGCCGCTGGAGCAGGCGGAACTGGAGATCGCGACGGATCTCCCGGGCGCGGATATCGCCCGTGTGCCGCTGCGCTACCGCGCCGAGGATCGCCGGGAGGGCGCCCGCAGGTGATGCTGCACCGCGGGCGCGCGATGTGCATTCTGCTGGCGGCGGCCGCCGCGGCCGCCGCCGCGCCTGGTGAAACCGGCGCGGCATCCGCGCCGCCCGCCGTCCGCCGGCCGATCACGGCTGATCTCTTCTTCGAGCCCGGCTGCCGCGAATGCGAGCGCGTCCGCGAGAATCTGCTGCCGGCGGCCGCGCTGGCCTTCGGAGAACGGGTGGTCTGGCGGGAGTCCGACATCGGCATCGCATCCAACTACCTCCGCCTTTCGTCGCGTCTGCGCGCCGCCGGCCGTCCGGGCAACGCCCCGGTCTTCGTCCTGATCGACGAACGGCACGTGCTGATGGGCTACGAGGAGATCGAGGCGCGGCTCTTCACGGTGCTGGAGACGGCCCTCGACGCGCCCGACGGCGGCAGCCCGCCCGGCGGAGCCGCCCCTCCGGGTGTTCCGATGGAGCAGGACGGAGCCTTTACGCCCTGGGCGGTCGCCGCCGCCGGGCTGGTTGACGGGATCAATCCCTGCGCGATTTCAACGCTGGTCTTCTTCATCAGCCTGCTGGCGGTGGCCCGCGTCCGCGGGCGCGCGCTCTGGCTGGCGGGCGCGCTCTTCTGCCTGGCGTCCATGGCGGCCTATTTCGCGATCGGCTTCGGCCTGCTGCGCGCGCTGCATCTGCTTGAAGGCTTCGGCGCCCTGCGGGACGCGTTCAACCGCATGATGGCCGCGGTTCTCATCCTGCTGGCGCTGCTCTCCTTCCGCGACGCCTGGCGGTTCGCATCGCGCCGCGAGCCAGGCGCCGTCGCCTTGCGCCTGCCGGACGCGCTCCGCGACCGTCTGCACCGTTTCATGGGCGCGGCGGCCCTAGTCTGCGGACTTGTGGTGACGATTATTGAGTCGGTCTGCACCGGACAGGTCTACCTGCCGACGCTGGTCTATCTGGTGAGGAGCGGCCAGTCCGTCGCGCGCAACAGCCTGCTGCTGCTGCTCTACAACACAGCCTTCATCATGCCGCTGGTGGCGATCCTCGTGCTGGCCTGCCTGGGAATCCGCGTCGGGGCGCTGATCCGATGGAGCACCCTCCATGTGATTCCCGGCAAGCTTCTCATGGGGCTCTTCTTCCTTTGCCTGGCCCTTCTGTTCCTGCTCCACTGATCCTGAATATCCCTCGAGTTGTTTCTTGTGGAACTTGTCAAATGGGATTGTATGGCGGCCGGGCATATGGGATACTGTTGAACAACCGGAGAAGCAGTTTCCGGGCATGACGGAAAGGACGCATCATGATAACGATGAGCCATCCTGCTACCCGTGCGGTTCGACTGGTGACGATTGTGACTCTGGCGGTCGTCACGACCTGGAAGAACGCGGCCATGGCGGAAGAGACGTTGCACCGCAAACTGGACGAGGACCAGAAGGAGCGCTTCCAGTCCCTGATGCGCCTGCGCAAGAATGCGTCCGAGGAGATCGCCATCTTCCAGCGCGTGTATGCCGAGAAGCAGAAGGAGGCGGCGGGATGCGACGCGCGCATGATGCAGAAGTTCAATCTCGACAAGTCCGCCCGGTACCAGTTCGACGCTCCGAGCAACGCGCTGGTGCGCATCGAGCAGCGCGTGGCGGGCGGGCGGACAAACCTGGTGCGGCGTCTGGATCGTGTCCTGAGCCGTGAGCAGGGCGCCGAGTACCTGAAGGAGGCCCGCGGCAAGAACCTGGTCAACCAGCAGATGCAGGTGCTGACCCAACTGTACCGCGAGAAATCGCTTGAGCGGGATTTCGCCGTCAAGACGATGAAGAGCGAATTCGGCATAGATCCGGCGGCGCAGTACCGCTATGACGACAAGACCGGGACGATTCTCCTGCTGAGGTCGCCGGACGGCGGCACCGCGGCGGGGAAACCGGCGCCCACCGCACAGGCCAGGCCCCTCCCGAAACCGGCCGCGCGGAAGCCCGCCGTTGCCCCCGCTCCCGGCGCCAGGCGTTAGCGCTGTCCCACACCCCACCCCTGCCCTACCCGACTGTCCACCTGGACGCGTCGGCATGCAATGACAGCATGCAGAGGAGCCTGCTCCGCGCGATCCGCGCCACCGTGATGTGCCTGCAAGGTTCCGGCAGACGCTACAAGGTCAGGCAGGAATGCCTGCCCCACCTTCTCCGTTCCCCGTTACGCGTCACCTTCGCGCGTGACGCGGCGACCGCCAATGGGGTATAGTGGCCTTGGTCATGAGCAAGTCCCCGATAACATTCGACTTCTGGTATGCGGTCCGCAACACCGAGGTCATCGTGCCGCCGAAGCGCCATCTCGAGACGTTCGGCAACACGATCATCAACTATGTCCTGGTGTGCGAGCTGATGGACAGTGTGCGGCAGGTGCGTGTCCGCGAGGGACGCATGCAGGCGCTGCGCCCGCAGATCGTCACGCCGGCGGCCTACTCGCAGATGATCCTGGAGGGTTTCGGCGAGCAGGCGGAGAAGTACCTCGAGTGGTTGAGGGAGCACGAGGACAGCGTGCATGTCCTGCAATACGGATATTCCCTCAAGCAGGAGGCCTTCAGCGAGGAGATAGTCAACGACGGGATCGAGAACGTCATCGGCCGTGTGAAAAAGGATGTCGCGGCGCGCGGCGACCCCCTGAGCGCGGTGGTCAAGGGCGTCGACACGCCCTGGGACGTCTGCCTGGTGCGACTCTTCTGGCTGGCGATCCGCAATTCCGTGCAGGTTAACTTCAAGGAGATGGCCGCGCGCAGGCTCTTCGAGCGCCAGGAAGGGGTTCCCGCCGGGGTGCGCGAGGAGATCGAGGCGGCCTTCGCCGCTGCGGCGGCAGATCCGCGGCGCATCCGCGACCTGGGCGCCCTGCTGCAGCGCCACGGCCTCTTCGATCAGTTCCAGGACCGTTTCTTCGCGCTGGTCAAGCGCCCGTAGGCGCGGCTCAGGCGAAGGGCGTCTCCTTGCGCGCCAGATCCGCCACGCGCATAACCTCGACGGCCTGGTCCAGCGTGACGGGAAAGGTCTTGTTGCGCCGGATGGCGGCGTGCAGGTGATGCCAGATGGCGTGCAGCGAGACGCTCTCGGTCGCCTCGGCGCGGATCTCCTCCTCAATCCAGGGCAGGCTTTCAGGGGTGCCGAAGCCGCCGAGCTTAGGCGTGCGGACGCTCGCGCGCCGCCGCGGCAGCCTGCGGGCGGGATCCAGGTAGCGCAGGCGGAGCGTGTCGCCGGAGAGGCTCAGCGCGCCGCGCGTGCCAGTGACGGTGCATTCGGGCACGCCGACGATACGTCCGCCCGAGATCTCCAGGTCGACCGTGAGGTCGGCGCTGTTGCGCAGGATGATCCGGACGAAGTCCTCGGCGTCGCCGACGGCGGCGACCCGCTTGAGTTCCGCGTACATCTGCGTTGGCGGGGTTCCGAGGAACTGCAGCGCCTGGTCGATCAGGTGCGGCCCCCAGTTGAGAAGCTGGCCGCCGCCGCAGCGCTTGACCGCCTGCCAGTCGTCGCGACGCTGGAAGGATCCACGCCGCAGGCGCACGTCGTAGATCTCGCCGAGCTTTCCCCCGGCCGCGATCTCGCGCGCCTTGCAGAAACCGGGCTCGAAGCGGCGGTTGTGGCGGACAAAGAGCCGGTTGCCGGCCTTGATGGAGGCGGCCCGCAGCTTGATCGCCTCCTCGTAGCCCAGCGCCATCGGCTTCTCGACCAGCACCCAGCGCCGCGCCTTGAGCGCC
>CAYPJN010000195.1:0-3336 GCA_964411055.1 uncultured Lentisphaerales bacterium
TCTCGGAGGCGTCGTTCAGGAGCTGCGCGTAGCTGACCCGCCGGCGCAGGCCCTCGATGTGCAGGTGCTTGAAGGGCCACGCCAGCACATGCACGTAGAGGCGGCGGGTCTTCGGATTCCAGGTCAGCCGGCAGTTCTCGGGCGCCTTGAACTCCTCGGGGGCCGCCGTGCAGCCGTAGATCGAGCGGCTGTGCAGCCGCATCCAGGCGCCGATGCCCTCCAGGCAGGCCAGCGCGCGCGCGTCGAACTCGCCGCGGCCGGTCGGCCCGACGTTCAGCAGGAGGTTGCCGCCCTTGCTGACGCAATCGATCAGCGTACGGACCAGTTCGTCCGGAGTGCGCCAGGACGCCTCGTCGCGGTGATAGCCCCACGAGCCGCTGAAAGTCTGGCACGCCTCCCAGACCACGCGCTTCCCGTTATGGGTGAGCCAGGCGCGCGGCTGGTACTGCTCGGGTGTGTGGATATCGCCGGCGCCGGGCAGGTTTAGGCGGTCGTCGATGATGACTTTCGGCGCCAGCCGGCGTATGAGCTTATAGAGTTTTTCCGACTCCCACGCCAGCCGGCCCTTGCCCCGCGTGAAGTCTTCGGGATGTTCGGCATCGGGGTAGGAGAAATCAAACCAGAGGATGTCGATCGGGCCATAGCCGGTCAGCAGTTCCTTGACCTGGTTGCGCATGTAGGCGGCGTAGCGCTCCATCCGGCGCCCCGCGTTCATGCGGGCACGCGCGGCCTCGTCCAGCGCGCGGTAGGGGCCGAAGCGGTTGTCGATGACGTAGTCGGGATGGTGCCAGTCGAGCAGCGAGTAGTAGACGCCGGTCCGCAGGCCCTCGGCGCGGAAGGCCTCCAGCATCGGCCGCAGCAGATCGCGGCCGGCCGGCGTGCGGGGCGCCTTGTAGTCGGTATAGCGGCTGTCCCAGAGGCAGAAGCCCTCGTGGTGCTTGCTGGTGACGACCATGTACTTCATGCCGGCCCCGGCCGCCGCGCGCGCCCAGCGCCGCGGATCGTAGAGATCGGGATCGAAGCTCTTGAAGTAGCGCTGCTCGTAGACCTCGACGGGGATGCTCTCCATGTTCATCAACCACTCGTGACGCGCCCCCTGGGCGTAGAGGCCCCAGTGGATGAACATGCCGAATCTGTCGTTCACGAACCAGCGTGTGTCGCCGCCGGCCCGCACCGCACCCGCCGCCTTGCTGCCCGCCGCCATGGTTTTGCGCATGATATGCCTGCTCTCCATCGGTTCGCGGAAGTTCGCGTACCCGCGCCCTCGCGCAGGGATTTCGCCGCTTCCGGCCGTGGGTATCGATTATCTGCCGGGACGGCGCGCGGAGTCAACGCCTTTTCATTGCATCGTTCATATCGGCAGCGATTGGATGGTCATGCCGAAGATGTGTTCGGCGCCGGGTTCAAGCCTGACGGCGTCCGCGTCGGCCGCGGCCGGCTCGATGCAGAGGAAGCGCTGGTAGTCGTCGTTGTCCATGTCGGCCAGGCGCCGGGCCTTCTCGATCCACGGATTCCACACGACCGTCGTGTGGCTGCCGCGCTGGCCGACGACTATCCGGCGGCCGGCGCCGGGATCGACGAGCGTGCAGTCGCCGCGCGTCTTGCGGTAGATGCGGTCGGTCTCCGCCTGGATCTGCAGCGCGCCGTGCTGGCGGTCGTCGCGGCCGGCCGGGACGAGATCCTGGTAGGCGAGGTTCTCGAGTCCCAGCACACGCACCGCCTCGATCTGGCTGACGAGGAAGTAGGGGTGGAAGGCCGGCGTCAGCGCAATGGGCGTGTCGCCCTTGTTGGTCGTGGCCATCTCGATGCTCAACACGTCGCTCACCGCGACCGTCAGCTCGACGCGGAAGGCATGCTGCCAGAGGGCCAGCGACTCGTCGTCGTGTGCGAGTTGGAAGCGCGCGCTGGTCTGGTGCGAGTCGTAGGCCGTGCCCAGCAGCTTCCAGCGGCGCAGGCGCGCGAAGCCGTGGTTCGGCAGCCGGGCGTCGGAGGCATGGGCGCCGAACCATGGCCAACAGACGGGGATGCCGCCGCGGATGGGCTTGCCCGCCGCGACCCGTGCGCTGCGCTTGCTCATCCAGAGGACGGGGTCCTGCCCGGCGGGCCGGTAGGAGAGGACATGCGCCCCGTAGAAAGCGATCTCGCAGGTGCCGCGGCTCTCCTCCAGGCTTATCAGGGGATAGCCCGCGGGACCCTCGCGGAAGGCGATGTGCCCCGGGGAGCCGTAGTTCCGCTCAAGGACGGAGATGTCGTTGGTAGGCATCTAGGGGTTCCTCTGTCTTCCTGTGTCATGCATGTCCGGTCATTCCGCGCAGCCGGGCCATGGCCTCCTCGACGTTCTCGCGGCTGTTGAAGGCGCTGATGCGGATGTATCCCTCGCCGCAGCGTCCGAAGCCGGCACCGGGCGTCGTGACCACCTGGGCCTCCTTCAGCAGGCGGTCGAAGAAGCTCCAGGAGTCGTCGCGCGTGCGCACCCAGAGATAGGGGCTGTTCTCGCCGCCGGTCACCGGCAGGCGCAAGTGCCGCATCGTCTCGCGGATGATGGCGGCGTTGCCGAGGTAGAAGTCATTGATGGCCCGTACCTGCGCCTGCCCCCCGGGCGAGTAGACCGCCTCGGCGGCGCGCTGGACGGGATAGGAGACGCCGTTGAACTTGGTCGTGTGGCGCCGGTTCCAGAGCGCATGCAGCGGGCGCGCCTCGCCGGCCGCCGTGTAGGCCATGCAGGTCTTCGGCACGACCGTGAAGGCGCAGCGCGTGCCGGTGAAGCCCGCCGTCTTGGAGAAGCTGCGGAACTCGATCGCCACCTCCCGCGCACCCTCGATCTCGTAGATCGAGTGGGGTATGCTGGGATCGCGGATGAAGGCCTCGTAGGCCGCGTCGAAGAGGATCAGCGCCCGGTGCGCGCGGGCGAAGGCCACCCATTCCGCCAACTGCGCACGCGTGGCCGTGGCGCCGGTCGGGTTGTTCGGGTAGCAGAGGTAGACCAGGTCGGCGGGCCGCGACGGCGGCGCCGGCACGAAGCCGTTGCGCGCCGTGCAGGCGAGATAGGCCAGCCCGCCGTAGCGCCCGTTGCGCGCCGCGCCCGTGCGGCCCGCCATGACGTTTGTGTCGACGTAGACCGGGTAGACCGGATCGGGGATCGCGATGCGGAGGCGCCGGGCGAAGAGCTCCTGGATGTTGGCCGTGTCGCACTTGGCGCCGTCGCTGACGAAGATCTCGTCGGGCGCGATGTCCGCTCCGCGCGACTGGTAGTCGTGGCGCGCGATCGCCTCGCGCAGGAAGTCGTAGCCCTGCTCGGGGCCGTAGCCGCGGAAAGTGGCGGAGGCGCCCATCTCG
>CAYPJN010000195.1:3346-5609 GCA_964411055.1 uncultured Lentisphaerales bacterium
CACCGGCTCCAGGCGGACCACCCCGCCAGCCGCGTCGTAGTGCTTCTCGGCGTGGGCGTAGCCGCGGAAGGTGGCGGCCACGGCCATCTCGTCGACCGCACGGTGCAGCGCGACGATGCAGGCGGGCGGCAGCGGCTCGGTGACGTCGCCGATGCCCAGGCGGATGACGCGCCGCGGCGGCTCGGTCGCCTGATAGTCGCGAACGCGCCGCGCGATCTCCGAGAAGAGATAGGACGACTGCAGCTTGTCGAAGTTCTCGTTGATCCGGATCATGGCGTCTCCTGTTGCGCAACCAGAGGGTCGGCGTCCGGCGCCTCGTCCGCGGGGTCGTCGGCGCACTCGCCCGTGGCCAGCCGGTCGAGCACCCAGCGCCGGTTGTACCAGAACCACTGTCCCGGCTCGGCGCGAATCATCGCCTCTATCTGTGCCATTACGCAAGACGTAATTCGCCGCAGGTCGCTTTCGGCATCGGCGGCGGGATCGGGGATCAGCGGTTCCAGAAAGTCGAACCGGTGCCGGAACCAGCCCACGCGCCGTACCGTCACCGGCAGTACCGGCACGCGCGCCACGCGTGCGAACTGCGCCATGCCGCGCCCGAGGTTGGCGGTCGCGCCCAGGAAGGGAGTATCGAGGTCGGGATGCCGGGTGCGGACATCCGGAAGGATCGCGAAGATCTCGCCGCCGCGCAGGCGCCGCACGACCTGGCGCAGCGCCGACGATCCGCGGGGGATGATCTCGATGCCCAGGCCGCGGCGGCGGTTGAGCCACTGGTTGACCAGCGGGTTGTGCTGCACGCCGGCCACGGAGAAGATGCGCAGACCGGCCTGGCACACCGCCAGTCCGGCGAGATCCCAGTTGCCGAGGTGCGGCAGGGCGACGACCAGCCCGCCATGTTGCGCGACAAGCTCCCGCAGGCGCTCCATGCACGGGGCGTAATTGTCGATGTGGCGCTCCATCCAGGCGCGCGTGAATCTGTCGGCACGCATCAGCTCGGCCAGGTTGAAGGCCAGGTTGCGCAGCGAAAGCCAGGCCGCGCGGCGCCGCTGCCGCGGCGTCAGCTCCTCGCCGAAGACGGTCGCGAGGCGGCGCAGCGTCTCGCGCCGGCGGAAGCGCGCGACGTGGAAAGCCAGCCGCGCCCCGACCCACGCCATGGCGAGTGCGGCCTCATGCGGCAGCAAGCGGAAGACCCCGGCCGCCGCGAGCAGCACGGCATATTCGAGCCGATGTCTGGGGGAGACGGACATGTGCGGTCAGCATAAGGGAATCCGCACCGGAAATCAACCCTTTGCCGTTACACATTAAAGAGAAAATGCACCACGTCGCCGTCCTGCACGACGTACTCCTTGCCCTCGACGCGCAGCGCCGCCGCGGCGCGGCAGGCCGCCTCCGAACCGTGCCGGATGAAGTCGCCGTAGCCGATCACCTCGGCCCGTATGAAGCCGCGCTCGAAGTCGCCGTGGATCACCCCGGCGGCCTGCGGCGCGCGCGTGCCCGCGCGGATGGTCCAGGCGCGCACCTCCATCGGGCCGGCCGTGAAGAAGCTGATCAGCCCGAGCGTGCCGTAGGCCAGGCGGATCGTCTGGTCGAGACCGCTCTCGGCCAGGCCGTAGGCGGCCAGCATCTCCGCGCGCTCGGCCTCCGCCATGGCGCTCATCTCCGCCTCGAGCTGCGCGGCGATCGCGATCACTTCCGTGCCCTCGGTCCGCGCATGGGCGCGCAGCGCGGCGAGGGAGGCGCAGGCGTCGCCTTGCGCCAGATCGCCGTCGCCGAGGTTGGCGCAGTAGATCAGCGGCTTGTCGGTGAGCAGGTGCAGGTCGGCCAGGACCGGCAGGATCGGGTCGCCCTCGGGGCGCGGATACTGGCGCGCCGGCCTGCCGGCGTCGAGATGCGCCTTGAGCGCCTCCATGGCGGCGACCTCGGCGCGCAATGCCTTGTCGGCGCGCGCCTGGCGCCCGACGCGGTCGATCCGCTTCTCGAGCGTCTGCAGGTCGGCCAGCAGCAGCTCGGTCTCGATGATCTGGATGTCGCGCACGGGATCTACCCCGCCCTCGACATGCACGACGTCGTCGTTCTCGAAGCAGCGGATCACGTGGATGATGGCGTTGACCTCGCGGATGCGGCCGAGGAACTGGTTGCCGAGGCCGTCGCCCTTGCTCGCCCCGCGGACGAGCCCCGCGATGTCCACGAAGTCCACCGTGGCGGCGACCACGCGTCCGGGATGCACCAGCTCCGCCAGCGCGCCGAGCCGCGCGTCCGGCACGGG
>CAYPJN010000196.1:0-5607 GCA_964411055.1 uncultured Lentisphaerales bacterium
GCGTATGGCGGTTTGCACAGACTAGAGATCGCACGTCGCCCTTATATCTCCAGGCTGTGGAGTACCTTATGGGAGACATTGCGGCGCTAGTCCGGGGGCTGTGCGAAGAAGGTGTCTCCAAGATCGTCGTTGTTGACGGCCATGGAGCGGGCAACAACTTTCTCCCGCACCTGATGGCCCCCGGAGCAAGCTATGTCACGGGGCAGCCGAGAAAAGCCTTCGAGGGACTGGACCAGTCATGCGACGGCGTAGTGCTGCTGGGCTACCATGCAATGAAGGGCACGCTCGACGGTGTCCTGAACCACACACAGAGTTCGGTCGCCGAGACGCGGTACTGGTACAATGAGCGCGAGTCAGGCGAGATTGCGCAGACCGCGCTGGTTGCCGGTGCTCTTGGTGTTCCCGTCATCATGGTGATCGGCGACGTCGCGACATGCCGTGAGGCAAAGGGTTTTCTCGGCAGCGATGTCGTCACGGTTGCAACCAAGCGGGGCATCAGCCGTGAAGCCGCGGAACTCTATCCCTTTGAGGAGACCAGGTCCGCCATTTGCGAGGGCGCCAAGAGGGCCCTCGCCGCCCTTGCCGGGCGCAAACCCTACAAGATAAGGATGCCCATCCGGTGCAGACGGGAGTGGATTGAACACTCGGAGCGTCCGTCGGAAACCCGCGTTATGGTGCGCAAGGCGTCCGTACGCGACGTGACCGAGATCATCACCTTCTGACAGTATAGCAGCTACCGGCCAATGGCCCCGTCATTTCCTATTCGGCGCGGATGACGAAATCGGCACTGCAGGCGAAGGGCTCGCCGTCCGACGCCCGGGAGTAGATCCGGAGGATGTACGCGCCCGGGGAGAGGCCGCCGATGGCGATCTCGCGGAGCGGGCCGGAGGTCCGCACGGGAACCGGACTGGCCGCCGCGCCGCTGTCGAGCGGCGCCAGGGTGGCGGCCACGTCCACCGCCGCGGGCGCGGCGACGGTCAGCGTGCTGCCGCGGGCGGTGTCGGCGACCACCGTGCTGGCGAAGGCATCGCCCAGCCGGAGCCCGTGCTGGAAGAAGGTCGGCTTGAGGTTGGGGAGCTGATTGAACGCGGCCGCGTCGGGCAGCGGATCCGTCAGGAGCTGCCACTCGGGCGTTTCCGGCAGGTGGTCGAAGATCATTTGGCCAGGCGGCGTGTCGAAGTAGTAAGCCTGGCGGCCCAGATAGCCTTCCGCGTCCTCGCCGGTCTGGCGCGCGCCCCAGGTGGCATCTAGCAAGCGCCAGTCGCCGTCGACCAGCACGGCATTCCAGGCATGCTTGAAGGCGCTGACCAGCGTGTCGTCGGGCGTGCCGCGGTAGCCGCGGACCGCGCCGATCAGGAAGGTGCTGCCGAGCCCCACGCTGCCCGCCATGGCGTCGAAGAGCCAGGCGTAGCCCGCGCAGACCGTCGTGCCGCGCGCAAGCACGCTCATGGGGTCGTGCGCGTTCATGTAGCTGCTGCCGCCCCCGGTGATGTGCGCCCACTCCGCGACATCGTAGCGGATGTTGGCCGTGATCCAGTCGTAGAGCGCGCGGGCGCGCTGGGCCTCGTTGGTCGCGCCCTGCGTGATCTGGCGCGCGAGCGCGGCGACCTCGGGCGGGACCGGCTGGCCGCGGCTGGCCCGCAGCGCGGCGAAGACGGGCAGTTCCTCAGGTGCGCTATCCGGGGCCTGCGGTGCCGCGGGAGGCGCCGGGGCGAAGCTCCCCGTCACGCCGGGTCGCGTGCCGGTCATGGCCTGTGCCGCATCCCGGCGGCCGCGGTTCGCGGGCGGCAGGCGCCGGGCCGGCGCCATCTCCGCGGACGACGCGCCATACGCCGCCTGCCCGGCGCCCGCGTGCCGCGCCGCACCCTCTGCCCGGCCGCCCGCGGCGCTCAGCGCGTCCGCCTTCGTCGCATCCCGCCGGCTGCTCCACAGGCCCGCGCCGGCCGCCAGCAGCAGAACGGCCAAGGCCACCCCGCGCCAAGGTCTCCGCGACCGTCCTGCGCGCGCGCAGGTGACCGGTTTTGGCGGAATTGTCCTGTGATGGTCGCTCATCGCCTTCTCTGGCCATCATGATAGCATAAAACCGGCCATCGGCAGGAGTGATTGTGAAACGGAAAGGCTTCCGCGGCGGCCACGCGACATCGCCGCGCATCGGAATCGGCTTCGCTTCGCCCCGCGACCGCGCGCGCCTTTGGCGCTTCACCTTCGCTAGCCGTTCACCAGCCGAACCTCGGCACGTCGATCCAGACGCCGCCCTTCATCGCCGACTCGTGGGCCAGCAGCCCCGGGACGGTCACTTCGGCGGCCTGGACGGCGTCGAAGGGCGGACGGGTGCCGTTGTCCAGCGCCTGGATGAACTCGCGGATCATGTAGTACTCGCCGGTGCCGTGTCCGCCAAGCAAGGCTTCCGGCGGGGCATCGGGATCGGAGAAGGGCGTCGGCACATGCCGCGTGCCGGTTGCCGCGGTGTCCTCGTCCTCCAGCCAGACCAGCCCGTCTTCGGGCTGGTCGCGCCCGCTCTCCACGAAACCTTTGGTGCCATAGAGCGAATACCGCCACCCACAGCTCCGGATCGATGGGACCGGCCGTTCCGAGCACCTGGGGCGTCGCGTCCAGGTCGTCTAGGAGGCCCCGCATCCAGGTGTTGACCGCCCTGCCGTCGGTTTTGGAGACCACCCGCCGGTGGTGCAGCCCCTGGTACACCAGCGCGCGCCCGAGATGCAGCGCGGCGGGCTGCGCGGCGGCGACCGCCCGGGCGATGCTTTCCACGATGCGTCCCGGAAGCGTCGCCACGTAGGCGGCGTCGCCACCGGTGTGCCCGAGCTGCCCGCCGCAGGTGTAGGGTCCGGTGTGCGTGTGGCTGCAGGAGATGATGATCGCCCCGGGGGCGATGCCGGTGCGCCGGCTCGCCTCGGCGATGGCGGCGTCGGCCTGATCACGATGGACTTGGATCAGGTCGAGCCCCACGATCGCGACCTCGCCGCCGCCCCCGCGGGCATAGAGCGTTTTGGCCAGCAGCGGATCGGTGGTGCCGCGGTTCGGGCGCGGATCCAGGGAGCCGGCCATTGGCAAACCTTCCGGCGGCGTGACATCGGTGACGCCGAATCCTACGTGCAAAGCGCAATCCACGTCGTTTTCATCGTCCCCCGTCCCCGGCTCCTTGCTGTGCGCCGCGGCGTGGCGACAGTGACCGGCACAGCCGGCCAGCCGCTTACGCCGCAGATCACCGGTTGAACTTTCGCATCTTTTGGGTGTCGTGTCAAAATAGAATCGGTCATGCGCGCAGTCCGTGGGGTCGGACCTACGGGACGGCCAGACTGCAGACAGGGCGCGGCACAGCCCGCACGTCCTCAGCCTTCACCGGGCCCGATGGCGCCGAACTTGCAGAGGGCCTGGCAGAGCGAGCAGCCCATGCAGACGGTCGGGTTGATCGCCGGCTTGACCTTCTTCCCCGCGGACTCGATCGCCGGGCAGCCGCACTTCAGACAGGCGCGACAGTTGCGGCAGAGGGCGGGATCGATGCGCCGTTGCGGCGCGAGGCGGCGCTTGAGATGCAGCGGACACGGTGCGCGGGAGATCATCAGCGAGGGCCCCTCCGCCGCCAGTTCCTCCGCGAGGATCGTGTGCAGCGCGGCCTGGTCGTAGGGGTTGAAGACGCGGATGCGTGTCAGGCCGCAGGCGGCCGCGAGCGCCTCGATCGCGGCGGCATGCGTCGGCTGCCCCTTGAGCGTGACCCCGGTGCCGGGATGCTCCTGGTGGCCGGTCATGGCCGTGATGCGATTGTCGACGACGATCAGCTTGGCCGAGCCCTTGTTGTAGACGATGTCGAGCAGGCCGGTAATGCCGGAATGGAAGAAGGTCGAGTCGCCGACGATGCCGACGACGCGCTTCGGCTCGCCCGCCTGCGTCATGCCGTGGGCCACGGTGAAGCCGCCGCCCATGCAGAGGATCGTGTCGGTCTGGTTGAGGGGCGGAAAGACGCCGAGGCTGTAGCAGCCGATGTCGCCGCTGACGACCACGTCAAACTTCGAGAGCGCGTGGAAGAGGGCGCGGTGGGGACACCCGGCGCAGAGGATCGGCGGGCGTCCGGGGAGATCGGCCGCCTCGGGCACGGGCGTCGGCAGGCCGGCCTCGCGGCCCTCGAGCCGCGCCCGGACGTCGAAGATCCGGGCTGGCGTCAGCTCGCCGCAACGCGGCACGAGGTTCTTGCCGTCGCAGGCGATGCCCAGGGAGCGGACATGCTCCTCGAGGATGGGGTCGCCCTCCTCGATGACCAGCACGCGGTCGACCGTCGCCGCAAAATCGCGGATCAGCGTGTCGGGGAAGGGAAAGGCCCAGCCGAGCTTGAGCAGGGGCGATTCGGGAAAGATCTCGCGGACATGCAGGGCGGTGACGCCGCTCGAGACGAGTCCCAGCCGCGCCGTGCCGGGCAGCACGGTGTTGAGCGAAGTCCGCCGCGCGGCCTCCGCCGCCTGCGCGTCGAGCCGCTCCTCGACCTTCACGCGCAGCTTGCGGCCCCAGATGGGGAGCGGCACGAACTGCTGCGTGTTCTTCGCGAACTGGACATGGTTGCGCGGGTGCGGCGCGGCGCGCGCGACCAGGCAGCGCGAGTGGCTGACGCAGGTGGTCGTGCGCAGGATGACGGGGCAGCGGAACTGTTCCGAGAGGTCAAATCCCTCCCGGAGGAAGTCGTAGGCCTCCTGGGCGTTGGCCGGCTCGAGGACCGGCACCTTGGCCAGCCGGGCGTAGTGGCGCGTGTCCTGCTCGGTCTGCGATGAGTGCTGGCCGGGGTCGTCCGCGACACAGACGACCATGCCGCCGACGACGCCGATGTAGGAGAGGGTCATCAGCGGGTCGGCGGCCACGTTCAGGCCGACGTGCTTCATGGTCACGAGGCTGCGCGCGCCGGCCAGGGCGGCGCCGGCGGCGGCCTCGAGGGCCACCTTCTCGTTCGGCGACCATTCGCAGTAGACGCCCTCCGCGGCGTTCCGGGCGAGATTCTCCAGGATCTCGGTGGAGGGGGTGCCGGGATAGCCGAAGGCGGCGGTCGCGCCGCCGTCGACGGCCGCCAGGGCAAGAGCCTCGTTTCCGGAGAGAAGCTGCCGCGGCGTCATGGGACATCCTTGAAGAATACGCGCTTGGCCTTGCCCTCCGGGCGCGGCAGGGAGCCGGCGGGCACGATCTCGCCGTCGGGTGAGAAGCCCAAATCCTCCTTGAGCTGCTTCTCGACCATGTAGCCGGTCACGCCCTTATCGGCCTCGACGGTCACGTGCAGGCGCTTGATGCCGTGGTGGTCCTCGATAATCAGTTGGTAGTTGGGCAGCACGCCCGGCACCTTGAGGAGCGACTGCTCGACCTGGGCGGGGAAGAAGTTGACCCCGGAGACGATCAGCATGTCGTCCAGCCGGCCGCTGATGCGCGCGAGGCGCAGGTGGGTGCGGCCGCAGGCGCAGGGCCGGCGCGAGACGATGCGGCTGAGGTCGCCGGTGCGGAAGCGGACGACGGGCAGCGCCTCGCGCGTCAGGGCCGTCACGACCACCTCGCCGGCCTCGCCGTCGGGCAGGGGCGCGCCGCTGGCGGGGTCGACGATCTCGACGAGGTAGTGGT
>CAYPJN010000197.1:0-5578 GCA_964411055.1 uncultured Lentisphaerales bacterium
GATGTGGCAGCCGGCGTCAAACGACCCCGGCGTGGCGAACATCACGATCTCGGATTCATCATGAAGCAGGCGTATGAATACCACATCCGGTTCTACTACGCCAACACCCGCAACGTCACCATCAGCGGCAACACCTTCGTCAAGAGCTTGCGGGGCGGCGTGATTGGCCAGCCTGGATACAAGCACGGTATCGTTGTCTGCTCGAACACGTTCATCAATAGCCGCATCTCCCTGCCGGGCGTCACGAACTTCACCATCTCCGGGAACACGGTGGCTCAACCGCAGACCGGCTGGAGCGGCATTGGCATCAGCGTATCGGGAGGATCGAACACCGTCGACAACAACGTCTGCTGCAGCAACACCATCGGCATTCTGCTGCCGGCGGCGAGAGACGGCGCCCCCGGCGACTGCGCCGTCTACAACAACGTCTGCCACGACAACACGTCCTACAACCTGCAAATCGAGGGCGGCACCAACTGCGCGGTCTTCAACAACACGCTCTACAATGCCGGCGCCTACGGCCTCTACCTGACGAAAACCTCGAAGAACCTCAAGGTGTTCAACAACCTCGTCTGGGAGCGCGGCAGCGGCGACTATGTAATATACGTTGACGCGGCGGCCACCAACGCCTACAGTGGCGACTACAACAATTTTTACGCCTCGGACGGGGCCACTTTCGGGTATTTCGGCGCTGCGCAGGAAGATCTGGCGGCCTGGCGCGCGGCGACGGGACAGGGCGCCCATTCGCTTAGCGCGGATCCGGGCGTAACCAGCACCGGCACGGTCGCGTCCCTGCCGGATCTCCGCTTGACACGCCGCTCACCCTGCCGCGACGCCGGCACGTCGTCGTTCCTGAGTGTCAGCGCGCCGGCTTCCGACGCCGAGGGCGACGTGCGCCCCTTCGATGGTTTATACGACATCGGGAGCGACGAGATGACGATCCCAGCCCCCGGAACCGTGATTCTGGTTCTCTAGGTGGTTGCCACGGAGGCGTTGGAACAATTGAGAAAGAGGATGAGGAACCGGGTATGAATATACGACTGCATGCTGTCATCGCATACGCCGTGGGCCTTGGCTTGTGGGCGGCGGAAGTTCCGGTCCGCGGCGCCGATGATAAAGGCGCCGCTCCGGCGGCGCCCAAACCGACGGCCGCCGCGCTGCTGGCGCAGGCGGCCGGCAATGACGAGGCGCAGGCCGCGGACGCGCGGAAGCAGCTTGCGGCGATGGGGACGGACGGTCTGCCCGCATTGATTGCCGCGATTGATTCCAAGGAGGCCACGACGCGCGACGCGGCGGTTGCGGTGCTGGAATCCATGGTCGATATGCGCGCCGTGAAACCGCTGGCCGGACTGCTGGGTCACGCCAACACGCGCGTCTCCCACGCGGCGGCCTGTGCGCTGCGGCGCATCGGGGCGCCGGCCGCGGAGGAACTGGCCGCGGCGCTCGCCGGCTCCGCCAAGGCGGCGCACTTCCCGGCAGCCTATGCGTTGTCGGGCATCGGCACCTACACGAAAGCGGATCCCTGGCTGGCGGCGCTCAAGAGCGAGGATGGACGCGTTCGCTACTACGCCGCGGCGGCGCTGGGCGCTAGCACGGATGCGCGGGCCGTGGACGCCTTGCGCAAGGCGACCGACGACCGCGAGGCGCATGTGCGCCAGACGGCGGTCGCCGCGCTGGCGAAAGTCGAGGCCGCGCGCCGCGCGGGCGCGGAAGCACCGGAGGATGCCGCCGCCGAAACGGCCCGCTACCAGGCGGCCATGGCGGCCTGGAAGGACGGAAGCCCGGAGTCCGTGAATCTGCTGATCCGCGGCTTGCAGGACCGCTCGAAGCGCATCCGCGCGCATTGCGCCTGGGCGCTGGGACGCCTTGGAAACGCGCGCGGCGTCGAGCCGCTGATCCGGGTAATCGAGGTTCCGGTTGATCCACAGCAGGTTTCCTACGCGGCCAAGGCGCTGGCCCAGATCACCGGTCAGGATTTCGGGCCCGACGCCAGGGCGTGGCGGCAATGGTACACGAAAGAGTCGGACACCCAAAAGACGGAGAATACGCGGAAATGAGCACGCAACAAAGAGTCAGCAGCAACATCGACCATCCGTACGTCAGGGGCGCCGGCGCGTGGTTTGCCGCGGCGCTGCTCTTGGGCGCGGGCCTGGCATCGAACGGACGCGCCGCGGACGTCGCCCTGCCGGCAAGGCCCGTCCAACCCGCCACGGGACGCGTCGACATCCGCGACTTCGGCGCCTCCGGATCGGAGTTCACGGCCAGCGCCGCCGTCGAGGAGGGGAAGACGCGGATCACGGTTAACAAGCCCGGTGATTTCCTGCCCGGCCAGGGGGTGACGCTCTCGCCGGCCCTGATCCGCTACGACAGCGTGCGGATCTACGAGCCGGACACCATGTACAAGCACCACGCCGTGACGAACCAGTTCGAACTGCGGGGGTTCGACGGCAAGAAGACCAACTGGCGGACCTTCGTGCTGGACTTCGCGGGCGGCGATCCGTCCACCTTCCGGTGGAGCAACGACATGGCCTTCAGTTGGACCAACAACGTGGCCATCACCGGCGACTGGCAGCCGCTCAGCGACGGCGTGGAGATACGCTTCCGGCAGAAGGCATGGCTCGCCGGACACCTGGCCACATTCCATGCCCGCACGGATCTGGTGACGACCATCACCGCGGTCAACGGCAATGAGATCGAGCTGGCCGACGCGCCCAACGTGACCGGCAAGGGCGTGGCCGTGCGGCACCACGACCGCGTGGCGATCGAGCGCGCCCTGAAGGCCGCCCTGGACTCCAAGCACAGCCTCTACATCCCGTCCGGCCACTACCGGCTCGACAAGGGCTTCACGGTGCCGTCGGGGAAGGCGATCTGGATTGAGGGCGAGGACGGCCAGAACTCCTGGCTGGACATCGGCGAGGGCTCCGGGGCGGTGTTCAACCTGGCGGGCGACGAGGTGACGCTCCTCAACCTGAAGATTACGGGAAACGGCGGGTGGAAGATGTACCCCATCACCTTCAACCGCGCGCACGGGTCTTACTTCTGGACCATGGCCCTGCGGCCCTCCAACGCGGCGTCGATCGGCGGGCGGCGCATTTGGATCGAGAACGTCCACGCCAGCAAAATGTCAAGCGAGTGCTTCTACTGCGGCGGCGGCTGGCGCCGCAACCAGGCCTCCCGTGCTGGAACCGAGTCGCTGACCTTCTTCCGGTGCACCGTCAAGGACGTCCTGTTCAACGCCTTCAACAACAACAACTTCGCCGACAACACCAGCATCCTCTTCTGTGTCGTCGACGGTGCCGCCAACTTCTGGGAGGGGCCGAGCCGCTTCGTGCGCTGCATCGGCAACCACGTCCGCAACTGCCAGTTCTACGGTACATTCGGGGGCTGCAAGCACCGCTACGACTTCTTCCATGAGTTCGGCACGGGCCAGAGCATCATCGCGAACAACGTCTTCGAGGGGCTGGAGCAGCAGGATCCGGCGCGCGATCCCGACTACAACCGCCGTATTCTCGGGCCCTGCGTCGACGGCCCGGCCGAGCAGGTCGTCATCCGCGACAACATCTTCGTCAACTTCAGTTGCTCGACGGCGCTGCAGATAGGCGGCCTCTCCCGGGGCTTCCCGCCGCGGAACATCGTCGTCAGCGGCAACATGATCGACCTCACCCACACGGCGGACCGGCGGGTGCAGAAGCGCACGGGCATCGCGGTACAGTCCTCCAACGTGGTGGTCGCGGACAACCAGATCTACGTCCGCGGCGAGGTGGACGACGACGTCACGGGCATCAGCGTGGACAGCGGTTGCATCAACGTGACGCTGCACGACAACATCATCCGCAACGTCGGACGCGGGATCATAACGCTGCCCGCCTCGACCACTGTGCAGTCGGTGCAGGGATCGGGGCGCTTCTCAACGCGCGGCGGCGTCGGCGGTATGGAGAAGGACTGGGACTACTCGCACCGCTACCGCGACTGGCTCGTGCACTGGCTGTCGGGCGCCAACAGCGGGAGGGTCTCGGAGATCGCGGAGCTGGACACCAAGACGCTGATCCTGAGTCTGAAGGAGCCGCTGCTGGCCGAGGCGGGCGACGGGTTTGCATTCTACCCGAAGCAGGCCAACTGGCTGATGCACCACAACACGATCACCGACTGCCGCCGACCGGCGGTGCTCGAGGGGTACGGGAGCGCGACCTCGCTCTTCACGGACAACGTGATCGCGCGCGGGCTGGCCACGGGCGTGCCGGCGGCCGTCACCATAAAGGGGGATTTCACCGTCGGCGGCAACCGCATCGCCGGTTTCGACGAGGCCGGTTCCGCGGCTGTCGCGGTGCAGGCCGACGCGCGCGGGAAAGTCTGGCCCTGTGCGTCCGGGGCGAACACGGTCATCGGCTGCGCGCGGGAGATCGCCGCCGAGGAAGGGACTGCACCATGATTTGAACTGTTTCACCACGAAGGACACGAAGGGCGCGAAGCTCAGCTTCTCCAATAGGCTTATTCGTGATCTTGGTGGTGAAAAGCGATCTGAAGAGAGCGGAGATGCCAATGGAAAGGCACGGGATTTTCGACCACACGCGGTTGCGCGCCCTTTTTATGGCCCTCTGTTTCGGCCTTTGGGCCGTGGCGGTTCCCGCCCGCGGCGCCGATGCGAATGGCGCTGCCGTACCGGCAGCGCCAAGGATGACTGCCGCCGCGCTGATGGCGCAGGCGGCCGGCGGTGACGAGGCGCAGGCCGCGGACGCGCGGAAGCAGCTTGTCGAGATGGGCGCGGACGGTCTGCCCGCATTGCTCGACACGCTGAAGTCCAGTGAGAGCCCGCAGCGCGACGCGGCGATCGCGGTGCTGGAGTCCATCGTCGATCCGCGCGCCGTTAAGCCGCTGGCCGGCCTTCTGCGGCACGCCGACACGCGCGTCGCCCACGCCGCGGCCTGGGCGCTGCGGCGGATCGGTGAGCCGGCCGCGGAGGATCTGGCCGCGGCGCTTGCCGGACGCGACAAGGCGGCGCACTACCCCGCCGCCTACGCGTTGTCGGGCATTGGCGCCTACCGGAAGGCGGATCCCTGGCTGGCGGCGCTGAAGAGCGATGATGAGCGGGTGCGCTACTACGCGGTCGCGGAGCTGGGCGAAATCGATGATCCGCGGGCGGTGGCGGCCCTGAGCCAGGGTGGCGACGGTTGCGATGCGCACATGCGCCAGAAGGTGGCCGCGGCGCTGGAGATGGTCGAGGCCGCGCGCCGCGTGGCCGCGATCCTCGCGGAGGATCCGGAAGGCGTCCCCATGGAGGCGGCCCGCTACCAGGCGGCCATGACTGCCTGGAGCGACGGCAGTCCGGCCTCGGTGGATTTGCTGATCCGCGGTCTGCAGGACCGCTCGCCGCGCATCCGCGCACATTGCGCCACGGCGCTGGGAAGCCTGGGAACCGTGCGGGGCATCGAGCCTCTGATCAAGGTCATCGAGGTTCCGATGGATCCGCAACAGGTCTCCTATGCCGCCAAATCGCTGGCCCGGATCACCGGACAGGAGTTCGGACCCGACGCCAAGGCCTGGCGGCAATGGTACGAGAAAGCGTTGGCCTCGAACAAGT
>CAYPJN010000198.1:0-4207 GCA_964411055.1 uncultured Lentisphaerales bacterium
AAACGGGGCAAGGGCGTGTACAGCGTGACGCGTCTGCCTGCAACTGCCGCCCGCTTCTCCATGCGCCCTCCGCGCCCCCCCCTGTGGCTAGCGGATTACGCATTCATGTAGTATTTGGAGTATTTGGATGGACAAACTTATTTTATAGTGCAACAATTGCAACGTTATTTTTTGGCATGGCGTATGGTCAAGCAAAATCAGATTGCAGAGGGAGCACGTTTTCATGCGATGGACGCTGATCGTGGGGGTGATGTTCTGCAGCTTTGGAGCCATGGGAGCCAGCTTCGAACCGACCGCCCTCTCCCGGATCTTGCGGCCGTCGGCCCGCATGCAATCGTTTGCGGAGCTGATGACGAACCATGTCTCCGCGACACCCACCGTGCGTCCCAACCTGCCCAACGCGCCAACGCCCTCCATGCTGCGCGAAGCTGGCGTGTGGCTGATAGACCCGAGCGCCTTTGACGCGGGCGTGCTGGATGCCTGCGGCACGGTGGAACGCGGCGGCGTCAAACTCTACGAGGTTTTCGCCTACGAGGATCGGTCGACGCGCGAGCGCCGCCTTTGCGGCGCGGAGGGCAAGCCGATCTGGGTGGAAGCAGCGCCCGCCGGATACGATCCGGCCTTGGAAGCCCGCGTCCGCTGGCCCTGGTTGACTTCGCTGGCGGCGGACGATCCGGTCCGGTGCAGGTACGAGGCCGCCTGCGATCCGGCGAGGGTCGTGTCCCGCTATCTGCTGCTGCCCGAGAAACAACTCGATGAATACGCGGAGGGTGTGGCGACCGCGTGGGCGGACCTGGCATTGCTTCGGAACTCCCCGCAGCGCGCGTCAATCGATCCCGACGCCTTCTTCGTCACCGGCATCGTCCGCACCAATGCGTCATCCGTCACGCTCGCCATGCAGTTCCCGCCCGGCTTCACCAACCGCGTCGACCTGTTCGGTATCGGATCCCTGGCCGGCTTCCCCTGGCAACTGCTGGCGACCACGCCGCCTGCCACCACGAACACGGCGACAGTGACGCTGGCGTGGACCGGATCCTCCGGCTTTTTCCGCGCAGGCGATGCCGATACGGACACGGATGGCGACGGGCTTCCCGACGCGTGGGAAACCCTGTTGTACGGGACCGAACCGGACGAGGCCGACACGGATGGCGACCGGTTGCCGGACGGATGGGAGATTGCCTACGGACTCGATCCCTTCGCCGAAGATTCCCTGGCCGATCCCGATAACGACCGGGTGCCCACCCTATACGAGTATTATCATGGCGCCAACCCGACCAATGCCGACAACCACCTTATCACAAAAATGCGCGTCGATCCCGCCGCCGCCGCCACCAACGCCTCGTTCTACGCCTCGCTCGCCGCCGCCTTCGCCGCTTCCGCGCCCTATTCCGTCATCGAGGTCGCCGACGGTGCATATTCGGGCCCGAGCAACGCTGGTCTCTGGTTTCCCGCCCATCCGGTCCTGCTGATGTCGGAGAACTGGGGCGCCTCGCGGCGGGCGACGATCTCCTACGAGGGCAATCTGGCCGCCTTCTACATGAACGCGCGGCAGGACAACCGCACCATCGTCCGCGGACTGAACCTGCTTCTCGGAGGCATGAATGCCTATCAGATCGGGTTCTGGCTGGGCGACGGCGGCATCGTGGCACCCGACAAGGGCGCCGCGCCCGCCTTCGAGGGCGTGACGGTCGAACTCGGCGCCAGCAACGTCAACATCGGCTTCTTATGCCGCCACTCGGCGCCTGGGACGGTGCGCTTCGAGAACTGCGTGATCCGGGGGAAGCGCAATTCGCTCAAGCCCATGCGCGGCATCTACGCCATCGACAGCCCCGCGCTGCGCCTGGTCAACTGCACGTTCCAGGACTTTTCCCCGGAACCCTACGCCTACGGCATCCAGTTCGAGTCCACGCGTTACAACAGCGGCTCGGCCGACAACCCCGTCGACGCGGATCTTGTCAACTGCGTCTGGGACGAATCTTTCACCCACTCCAATGCCGAGGCTTTCGTCCGTCTCGAACAGAGCGTCGCCTACCACATCAGCCTGACCAACTGCCTCGTGCCGCGCGTGTTGGACTGGTTTCCACCCAACACCCAGTCGGATCTGATCGTCACCAACGCCAATCTGGCAATGGGCGGGCATCTGCGGAGTGGTTCGCCTGCGATCGACGCGGGTTTCGCCGCCGCGCCGCGGCTCGACTTCGAGGGCCAGGCGCGCGACTCCGCCCCCGACATCGGCGCGGACGAATACGCCGGCTTCGCCGGCGGCGACAGCGACGGGGACGGCCTCGGCGACGCGGCCGAGGTCGAGGTGTACGGCACGGACCCCTACGACTCCGACTCCGACGGCGACGGCCTGCCCGACGGGACGGAGCTCGCCGTGGGGTCCGATCCGACCGACCCCTTCAACTTCCGCGTCACCGTGCTGGGTAGCGCGACCAACCGCACCGGCGTTGCCGCGCCGCTCCGCGCCTGCCACGGCTGGAGCGAAGGGGCGTGGAGCGCCGCGACGGCCACGAACCTGCCCGCGTCCGGGGAGTTCGTCTTCGATGTATTTTCCGATGCGGTCAACTCCGGCGCCTGGGTCAACGTGTTCTGCGACTTCGACGCCGACGGCGCCGTGGACGCGGTCACCGAGCCGGTCTACAGCCAGCCCGTCATCGTCACGGGCGCCTGCCACCGCATGTCCTTCGACCTGCGCGACTGGGACGGCGACGGCGTGCCCGACTGGGAAGAGGTTCAGTGCGGCACCGATCCGCTTGGCGCCACGAACTACTGCGTCACGGTTCTTGGAGCGATGACCAACATCACGCTTTCCTCCGGCTCGTTCCGCGCCGGCTTTTCGCTTACCGCCGACGGTTCCGCCATGCTGGCCGAGACCAACGTCGCCGACGGACGCTTTCTGCTGCCGGAAATCCGGGTCAACGCGCCCGGCATGCCGCGGCTGCACCTCTACGACGACCTCAACACCAACGCCCTCCTCGACGCCGGCGAAGTCTCCATCACGCGGGATCTGACGGTCACCGGGACGGTCACCGAGGTTGTCGTTGAGGTTTCCCTGGCGGCGTGCGACACGGATTACGACGGCATGTCCGACTTCTGGGAGGCGCGCCACGGGCTGAGCTGGACCAATGCTTCCGACGCCTGCGGCAACCCCGACGGCGACGGGCTTATCAACCTGCACGAATACTGGTGCCAAACCGACCCGAATGTCGCCGACGGCGCGCAGTACGCCCTTTCCGCCGCCGCACTGGCGATCGACAGCCGCATCGCGGGGCGCAATCCGACCAACGCCCTGCCGATCTTCGAGAACTACCTCGCCAACGGGGCCAACGGCGTTTTCATCCGCAACACCAACTGCTGGGCCGCGGACTTGGATCTGACCTGCTGCAGCCCGTGGAACAGCTACTTGGGCAACAGAATGGCCGGCACGCTCATCAGTCCCCGGCACGTCCTCTTCGCTGCGCATTTCGATCAGATACCGACCAATAGCGCCCTGACGTTCGTGGATCACCAGAACAACGTTATCACACGGACGCTGGTGGCAAAGAAGCGGCATCCCGATTTTACGCCCAATTATCCTGATCTCACTGTGGGATTGCTTGACAGCGATGTTTCTACAAATCAAATCACCTTTGCCAAGGTTTTGCCAGACAACTATGCCGACTACATCCGTGACGGGGCGCGTCTTCCTGCGATACGTTTCGACCAGGAGGAGAAGGCGCTGGTCGGGGACGTGCGGTATGTGACATTCATTGGCCCTCCCTTCACTTCAACCAGCATCGTGCCCGTCGAGCCGACCAGGTTGGCCTTCTTTGAGACCGTGATCGCATTCGACTCGGGCAACCCGGCGTTTATCCTCGTCAACGGACAGGCCGTCCTGCTGACGCTCTGGACTTCGGGTGGGGGTGGTTCAGGCACGTCCGTGACCGCCTTCCAGGCCGACATCAACCAGTTGATGTCCGACCTCGGTGGGGGTTACCAGTTGACGGAAATCGATCTAACGGCGTATTCGTGTCTGCCGTGACACATAAAATGTGATTACGGCGTGTTTCTTAAGGCATTCTTGCAGGCATATGAGGAGAAGAGTGTATGAATAAGTTACTGCTATTCTTCCATTTTACACTTGTCGTACTTGCATTGTCTTTGAATGCACAAGGTTCTATTGTAACCTGGCCTTCTGCCGGACTCTCTACCTGGCCTTGGGGAA
>CAYPJN010000198.1:4217-5561 GCA_964411055.1 uncultured Lentisphaerales bacterium
CAATATATTCATTCCTCGCCGAAGAATATGCGGGCGGTGCCGGTGTAGATTTTGAAGTTCAAGACAACGGCACTTTGAGTCTGACAGCAACAAGTGTAACTGTTGCTGTCGGTCACCTCTGGTATGAGACAGCCTATGGTGCACCCGTAGACGCGAATGCTGTGAGTGTAGCCACGCCCTTTGCGGATAACATCATACCCACTCTTGGAACGGTAAATATCGATATTAATCAGATATTTTATCTTGGCTTTTGGCTAGATGCCGACGCAGGTGGCGCACCTAGCGATATCTACGGCTGGGCTGCACTACGCTGGGACGGTGCGGCGTTGACGCTGGTGGACAGCGCGGCCGAGACGACCGGCGTGGGGATCTACGCCGGCACGTACGACGCAATCCCCGAGCCGGCGACGGCGGGGCTGCTGCTGGCCGGCATCGCCGCCGCTTTGCTGCGCCGCCGCCGACCGCATTCCCGCTTGCGGAGTGGCGATGGCGGGTGATTGACATGCCGACCAACCAGATCAGCTTCGCCAGAGTGCTGCCGGACAATTATGCCGATTACATCCGCAACGGGAGCCGCCTCCCCGCAATTAGGTTCGACCAGGAGGAGATTGCGGCCGTGGGCGACCTTGATAGGGTGGGTTTATTAAACGGCATGCTGGGCGTCTTTTCCTTGGTTCCATTAGGTGGACAACGCAAGGCCTTCTATCAACAACTGATCCCTTTTGATTCCGGCAACCCCGTCTTCATGATCCTTGACGGCACGCCCGTGCTGCTTACGGTGTGGAGCGGTGCGAACGGTTTCGGCACCTCCGTCGCCGCCTTCAAGGCCGACATCAGCCGGTTAATGAACGAACTCGGCGGCGGCTACCAGCTTACCGAGGTTGATCTCTCCAGCTACACCCCGCTTCCGTAACAAGAAAACAAGGAGCCTCCCATGAAACTACGCGTAAAACTCCGTTGCGCCGCTCTTGCTCTACCGCTGCTGCTTGTGACAGCCGTGCAAGCCGCGACGGTGATATGGCCCGCAGTCAGTTTTGGACAGATGGATGCTGCAAATTACTTTATCGCATCGGATATATCTCCAGGCGGTGACGCTTGGATAACGATTGAGGTTGTGCGCGGCCCTGATTATAAGTTTGCCATGCAGGGAAACAACATGACGCTCGGCATCCGCCACTGGTGGTTTGCAACGCAATACGGCACCGCAATAGATGCTTCGGCCATGGAGGATGCAGACTATCTGGTAAATGCCGATCCAGTAGAGTTTGGCTCTATATATATGCCGTTAAATCAAGTTTTCTATCTCGGGTTCCAGCTGGACGGGCCACCCGCTCCCGACTACCC
>CAYPJN010000199.1:0-5547 GCA_964411055.1 uncultured Lentisphaerales bacterium
CGATCTCCGACTCGGGATGCCGCTTGGAGCCGATGACGATGTCGGCGCGGTCGCGCCGCATGATCTGGAAGAAGCGGACGACGCATTCCGGCGCCAGATCGAGATCCCCGTCGAGCAGCAGCACATGCGAACCGCGGCTCGCCAGGAATCCATCCCGCAGCGCCCCCCCCTTGCCGCCATTCTCCGGGAGGATCACGGGATGGATCTCGGCGGGATGGCGCGCCTGCGCAGCCAGGATCGCCTCCGCCGTGCCATCGCCGCTGCCATCGTCCACGACGACGATCTCGAAGGGTATGCGCCCGTCTAGGAGCGCATGCACATGATCAATATTCGCCCCGATCACCTTCTCGAGGTGGTAGGCCGGCATGATGACGCTTAGGAGTCCCTGCGGACCGAGACACTCCCGCGCCTCCCGCCACGCGGCATCGGCCGCCGTGGACAGGTTTCCAGCCTCTCTGGACTGATCTCCAGACATACGATGGCCGCATTATAGCCGAATACGGCGGGAATGTAACTATTCTGTTGCATACGGCGGGTTACCTGTGGCCTGCCTGCGCATCAGGGCATCGCGGCAGGCAGGCTATCCGCCCCGCTGGCTCGCGGAGACTGCGGGCTCGATGGCCCAGGAGGACGGCGACACGCAGGGACGAAGTGGGGCCGGATCTCCGAGACGGCCAGTCTCGACTGCGGGCTCGCGGTCCCGGAGGTCCCGCGCCACCAGATCACACGCAACCTGGTGTCATTACGCCTTCGTCCTCGTCCTCGTCCATGATACTGTTCCCTTTCAGGCCGCCAGTATCAAAGAATGCACGGACGAGGAGAAGATGCGGCTCGTGTGACGCTTACGTTTCAGGATCGCATTGAGGCGCGCCCACGTGGACGGCTAGCTCTTCTACCATGTCTATTCCTGCGGACCTTCAGCGGGCATCACCGGCTCGACAACCACGTTATCGAAACCGTAGCGACCTGGCGGGTAGTAGGCGTAGAGCATGACGCGCATCTCGGTCACCTCGGGGCGGTGCCGGGTGGGGTTGAACTCAAGGGCGTTGGCGGTCCAGCCGTCCACGCGCCCCTGCGCGTTAAGGATGGCCTCGTAGCGTCGCGTCCAGCGTCCGCGATGCTCCCCGTAGCCGCGCACCCAGACCTTCACCCCGCCCTTGCCATGGATGTCGCAGCGGACTCGGTAGACCTGTCCCGAGACCACGGGAAAGGGCTCCGAGTAGTAGCTGAGCCCGTAGGTCTCGGCCACCGGGCTGCGGGCCGGCTTGGGAATGTTCCATAGATTGGTGAGCCCGGTCTCGCGCCACTGGCGTACCATGTCCGCCTCGCTGATGCGGGTGTCCATCCAGATCGCGCGCCCGGCGGCGCCATCCGGCTCCCAGCGCACCCCCAGCCCGTCGGGCAGCGCCCAGCCCGCCGGCCGGCGCGGATCGGAGGGGTCGGCGGTCTCGAAGCCGCCGTTCGCCACTAGGTTAGTGGCGGCCGCCGCCGACGCCGCCGACGACGCCAGCCACAACGCCATGACGCCACATCGCGCGCTATTCCCGCGTTTCACGCATCCCTCCTGCCCCGGCCAGTCGCCGGTAATAGGCCGCCACGATCTCCTCGTAGCCGGACGGCATGTCGGCGCTCAGCCCCGACCAGAGCGCCTCGGCCGCCTCGCGCGGCAGCGCCCCGCGCTCGCGGCGCGTCGCCGCCTCGGCCGCCATCGACGCTCGCGCGCCGCGCATCGACTCCAGCGTCGCATCGAAGGCGCGGCGGATCTCCGCGCCGCGGCCATCGGCCGCGTGCCGCTCGAAATCGCGCATGTTGGCGATCGCCGCGTCGAGATCGCCCGAGGGCGCGCCATGGGCGCGCAGGTGCAGATTGAGCCGCTCGGCGTTCTGGCGAATTTCGGTCTGGCGCCCGGCCAGGCGCATGAGCCGCTCCTTGCGCGGCGGCGGCGACGGGCCGCGCAGCCCCTGCTCGGCGAAGCCGGCCAGCTTGCCACCGCCGGTCGCGCCGCCGGGAGGGGTTGTGGACTGGTCGTCCACCGCCCCCGTCTCGAAGGGCGTCGGGGTCAGCCGCGACGGCGTCTGGCGCCCATCCTTGCCGACTGCCGTGTTCTCGACCATCTGTCCCTGGCTGCGTCCCGTGCGACCCTCGCCGGAGCGCCCGCCGATCTCCTGCTTGTTCGGAAGCTGGTTGCCCGTCACGCCCTTGGCGCTCATGCTCGAGATCGGTCCGTCCATCGCGTCCCAGCCTGCGCCCTTGTCGATCGAGTCGATCCAGCCGCTGGTCACGTCCTCGACCTCCTCGGTCATGGCCGACTCCTCGTCCAGCAGTTCGCCTGTGATGTCCTCAAGCTCGCGCGGCAGCTCCGCCAGCGGCGCGTCGGGCAGCGTGGGCGGCTCCTCCATGAGCCACTTGACATAGTCGGGCTTGTCCGTCATCCAGCGTTCCAGGTTGTGGATCAGTTCCTCGGCGTTCTCGAGTCCGCCCTGCTCCTGCGGCACCGCCAGCTCGATTTTCTTGGCATAGAGCGATTCGGCCGCCTTCTGCACGTCCTGCCAGACCTCGTTGAAGGCCTCGGCCAGCGAGCCGTCGGCGAAGTCCTGCAGCGGATTCTTGGCCAGGTCGTCGAGCCGGTCGCGGAGCATGGCGGCCCACTGGCCCTCCTCGCGGGCCAGCTTGCCCAGGATGTCGAGCTCCTCCTCGGTCAGATCCTCGGGGCCGCGCTCGAGCAGCGCGCGGCTCTGCTCGACGATCCGCTTCTGAACCGCCGCGAACTCCTTCAGGAACTCCCGCAGGTCGCGGGCGCGGTCGGCGTCGGTCGGCGCCGGCGGCGCCTCCGCGCCGGCGGCACGCTCCTGCTGCAGGCGCGCCTGGGCGGCGAGACGGCCGAGCAGCGCCAGCAGCTCGTCGAGGATGTAGTTCTGGTTGCCGGCCAGCCGCGCGACACGCGGCCGCATCGCCGCGGACGTGTCGAGCGGCGGATCAAGCGCGGCGATCTGTTCCAGCGCCTGCCCCATTTCCTGTTCCACCAGCAGCGACAGGCGCGCACGGGCGGCGGGCGGCGGCGCGACCTGCCCGAGCGCCGCGACCGCCGCGCGTCCATGCCCCCGCGCGTTCTCCTGCGCCTTGGCGATGCCGGCCCGGTGCGCGGCCATGTGCTGTCGGGCCAGCGCCTCGTCCAGATGCACCTCCAGGTTGCGGGTCAGGCCGAGCGCGCGGCGCTGCTCGGCGACGGCCTGCTCCAGCGCGCGCGCCGCGGCCTGCTCGGCGCCCTCAAGCTGCTCCGCGGCCTCCTGCGTCTGACGCATGCGGATCACGAGCGGCGCGGAGACCGACACGCCGCCGGCGGGATTCCAGTCGCGCGCGCGCGCCTCGATGCGGTAGCTCTCGCCGGGGCTGAAGCGCGCCGGATCGAGCGTCAGCTCCAGACGCTCGCGCATGCTTCCCCGACGGCCCGGCGGCCCGGCATAGGGCCACTGCGCCACTACCTCCGCCCGTTCCGGAGGCGCCGTGACCGGGGCCACCGTCACCCAGACCGCCTGCATGCCGTAGTCGTCCGATGCCTCGACCGGGAACGTCAACGTCTCGCCAACCCAGGCGCGCTGGTTGCGCGACGCCGCAACCAGCGCCACCTCCGGCACGCGATCCGGCAGCAGCACGACCTCCCCGCGCGCCACCGTCCGCGGCGTCTCGTGCGCGCTTTCGCCGGCGAGGATCTGGTAGTCGCCGCCCTGGTCCAGCGGCACCTCCACCCGCCAGCCGCCCGCGCGGGTGCGCGCCAGGGCGTGCTCCGCGCCGCCCTGGCGCCAGAGCAGCCGCGCCGGCGCGCGGTCGAGCGTCACCTCGACACGCGCGCAACTGCCGACCAGCCCCCGCAGCGGCGCCGGCGCCCCAACCTGCGCGACGACATCCGTGCCGGCGTAGGCCGGCGGCGCCACCGCAAAGGCCGAGGCCACGATGCGCGGCGGATGCCGCACCCGCACATCGAGGGTGCGCGACCAGGTACCGCCCGCCTGCGCATGGCAGACGAAGGGTTCGCGTACCGACTCGAAACGCCTGACAAAAAGCCCCTGTGTTCCGGCCACCTCCGCCATCGGCAGGTCGACCGCGGCCTCGCGAAGGCCCTCGCGCTGCGTCTGGCGCAGCACCGGCGGCTCGCCGAGCGCAAAGCGCCCGGAGACCGCCCGCACCTGCGCCGTAACGACGAGCGGATCGCCGGCCCAGAGCGTTACGGTGCTGGCGGGCGCGAGCGTCACCGCGACGGCGGCGGCCGGCGGAATGTCCGCGAGGGGGAGGACCAGGCGGGCGAAGGCGTTGCCGGCGTGGCGCGAGAGCAGCAGCGCATACCCGCTCCACAACAGCAGGCTGGCGCCGGCCACGGCGGCCGCGCGACGCAGCGCGTGCCGGTCGAAGAGCTGCTCGGGGAGGATGGCGGCCGAGCAGGCCAGGCCGGCCTCACGTGTCCTGGCGGCAAAGGCCGCCGGGGCGCCCGTCAGGGGCGCCTGCTCGAAACAGCAGGCATTGATCAGCGTGTTGTCGCGGATGCCGCACTGTCGCTCGATATCGCGGGCGGTGCGCTCGGGCGAGAGACGCCAGCAGGCCGGCCGTAGCCAGCCGCGCCAGGCCAGACGGGCGGGCACGGCGAGCCCCGCCGCCAGCATGGCCAACCGGATTCCGGACGGCAGGCGCAGAAGGTTGTCTAGCCAGAACCAGAGCAGCCAGAGGCCGAGCGTCAGGGCGAGCCAGCGCATGAAAGCCCAGGCCAGACGCATGTGCCGCAAGCGGCGTCCCAGGCGGTACAACTGGATATGGAGGGTCACGCGGGCGGACTAACGGACGACATCGAGCAGGTCGTGCAGGAAGAGCAGCGTCATAAGGCGCGTGTCGAGCAGGTGACCGGCGCGGTAGGAGACCGCCGTGCCGATGAAGCGCCCGGTGTCGATCAGCGCCAGCGCCGCCAGCAGGTCGAGCGTCGCCCGGTGCCAGACGGCCTCGAGGGAGCGGCCGTTGTGCATCAGCAGCGGGGTGTTGAAGTAGCGCTTGCGGCCGTGGATCAGGATGTTCTTGTGTGTGTAGCCCAGGTTGCGCGTCTCGGCGAAAAGCTGCCCCACCGTGTGGGAGATGATCAGTTGCTGCCGCGTGGCGTTGGTGCGCGCGGCGGCCCCGTGGAGGAAGGTCTCGCGGTTCACATCGAAGATCACGCGCTGCTGTCCGATCGCCGAGGGGAAGTCGACGGCGCAGTCCACGCGCAGCTTGCGCTGCCACTGTCCGGCCGGCAGCAGGGTCACGAAATCGCCGCGGTCGCCGGCGATCGTCACCGGTTCCTTGACGGTGACGTGGACGGCGGGCGCGTCGAGCTCGCGCACGCCCGAGGCCGAGAGCGCCTCGACCAGGTCGAGGCTGCTGCGGTCGAAGAGTGGCGGGTCGCCCGCGTCGGTTTCGATCAGCAGACTGTCGACGCCACAGCCCATGCGCAGGGCGACGATGTGCTCAACCATGCGCAGGTAGTTGTGCGGCGATCCGCTGCGCAGGACGATGTTGCGCTGGGCGGTC
>CAYPJN010000200.1:0-5547 GCA_964411055.1 uncultured Lentisphaerales bacterium
GTCGCCTCGAGGCCTACGGGGTGAAGGTGCGCACGGTGGTCGCCTGCGGCGGCATCGCCGAGAAGAGCCCCTTCATCATGCAGCTCTACGCCGACGTGCTGGGACGCCAGGTACATCTCTCGCGTTCCGCACAGACCTGCGCGCTGGGCGCGGCGGTGGCGGCGGCCGCCGCGGCCGGCCTCCACCGGGACGTGCCCGCGGCGCAGCGGGCCATGACTGGCCTCAAGCCGCAGGTCTTTCGGCCCGACCGGCGCGCGCGCGCGGTCTACCGCCAGCTCTATGCGCTCTATTGCCAAATTCACGACGCCTTCGGCACGCGCGAGGGCGCCGGCAACCTCCATGGGGTCATGAAGACGCTGCTGGCGATCCGCGCCCTCCAGCGAGACACCGGTGCCGGTGTCCGGTGAGGCAGGGGCGGCAGCCAAGGCGTGGGAGGTTGGAGGAGAGCGTGCCGGCAAGGCATCCCTGTAAACCTGACCCTTACCGACAAGGATCGCGACAAGGTAGACTGAACCCTGAATCCTGAATCCTGAACCCTGAACCCTGAACCCTGACCCCTATTGTGCCTTCAGCGCCCGCTGGCCAGCGTGCGGGCGAGGGTCTCGGCGGCCAGGCGGCGGCCGGCGTCGGTCAGCGCGCCGTCGACGACCGCGGGCGTCGCCTCGCGTGTGCGGCACATCGTGTAGAAGTCGGCGACGGTGATGCCCAGCGCATCGGCCACCCGCAGCACCGCCTCGGCATGGGGGCGCATGGGATCCCCGCCCGGCTGGGCGGTCGGCAGCATCTCCGCGGGCAGGAGCCCCGGGGGCGGCGTCATGAGCACGACCTGCGCGGGCAGGGCGTCGCGGAGCAGTCCAGCCAGGGCGGCCAGTCGGCGCTCGAAGTCGTCGAGCGTCTCGCCGGCGGCGGGCCCGTGCATGTCGGGCGCGACGACTACGATGTCCGAAGGCTGCAGCAGGGCGAGGCGCGCCAGCGGCGCCAGGCGCGCGGGCGTGCGCGCGGAGAGGTCCGCCCCGAGTTCCCGGAGGCTCTGGCGCCGGTAGCGCACGGAGTGGGCGGTCAGGCCGGGTATGTGCGCGCCGAACACCTGGATGTCGGATAGGAACTGGCGGTCGAAGGCCGCGCCGTTGTCCGCGCCGCCCAGGCCGGGTGGCGCCAGGAACCCGTCCAGCAGCGTCACCTGCTGGCCGGCACGCAGCCCGGCAAATGGCGGCGGCTGGCCGCTGGAGGCGCGCCGCGGCAGCAGCACGCAGGGCGCATCGCCGCAGACGAGATAGTCGCCATCCAGGTCGCCTGGGAGCGCCTCGAACGGCTGGCGCAGGAAGCGGAGGGTGCCGGTCTGCAGCGTAACGCCCGCGTGGCCCACCTCCCACCTGATTGCCGCGAAGTCGTGGGCCGTTCCGACGGGCAGCACGAGCCGTGTCCAGCCCTGACGCAGACGGACCGTCTCGTGATAGCGCCGCTCCGCCCCCTCACGCGGCGTGATCCAGGCGGAGAGTTCCAGCGGCAGCGTGTCGGGGGCCGTGCCGCGGAGGTGGAGCTCGGGTTGCACCGGATCGTCGTCGTAGCAGATCGCGGGCACGCCTTGGAGACGCGTCGCCAACCGGTACTCGCTGCCGATGGTTTCGGGGATGCCTACGTCCAGGCGCGCGGAGTCCACTGCGCCCTGCGCGTTGCTGACGACCAGACCGACCGCCAGGACACCTTGGTTGGTGGCGATCAGGCGGCAGACCGGTGTATCGGCCAGCGGGGTGTTGCCCGCCATCCAGCGGCATGACACGTCCCGGGTGCCCTCCCATGCCACATGCAGGCTGCGGAGGGTGACGGGCGTGAAGCGCGTCTCGGAGCCATGGAAGGCATAGCTCGGCTCCAGCGTGAAGTCGGCGCCGGCATGCAGGGTGGCGCCGAAGCGCTCGAGGCGCGCGGCCACGGGGCCGGCGCCGGTCAGCAGTAGCGTCGGCGGCAGTTCGGTCACCTCTTTGGCGCCCGGCGGGATCCATCCCATGCGGAGCGGGATGGAACGGTCGCAGAGCGTCAGCACCGCGTATTCGGCCATGCCGGCGGGCAGTGTCACGGGGCTGCTCAGCGCCCAGTCGTCGTCGCTGCGCCGCCGCGAGCCGGCCTGGAACACGAGGCGGCCGCCGATAAGCAGGTAGAGCGGGTGGTGCCCCCTGGAAGCGAAGCGGTATTCGCCGTCGGCCGGGAGCAGCATCCTGCCCGCGAGCCGTGCGACGTAGACCGGGCGTTTCCAACTGCCCTGGTACCATTTGCGCGGGCCATCCTCGGCGCTGGCGACGGGAATCAGCCCCTCGAGCAGGAAGCGGGCGCGCACGGTATCTGGGCGCGTGGCCATGAATTTCATCGCCTCCCAGGTGGGCGGCGCCTCGTTGGCGCCGGCCTTGAGGATCGTGACGCTTACCGGCTGGGGGTCGGCAAAGGCGGTGTCGGGCCGCGCGGCGGGGCCGTTGGTGAAGGCGTAGAGGGCGATCTCGGCGCCGGCGGGCAGGCCGTCGCCGTTCACCAGGAGGCTGACGGTGTTGGAGGCGACAGCGGCGACGCGCACCGGGCGCGCGGCCTGCCCGTGGTAGGCCGCGGCGCGCGCGAGGGGCGCGTTCGAGAGGCACATGGCGGGCAGTTCGACGAGCGCGAAGCGCTGGCCTTCGGGCAGGCGGAAGACGGCCCGCAGCGGGGCGTCGGCATGGCGCCACGGCGGATCGGGCGCCTGGGCCGAGGCGCGCCAGGCCACGGTTGCAGCCAGGAGCACCGCCAGCATCGGCCGTAATCTGTTGTTCCATTCCATCATCGTCTGTGTACTCTAGAACGCGGGGCCCTTTTCACGCCCCAGGCGTCGTTTTTGTCGCATCCCCGGCTACCAACCTCATCGTCATTACCCAGGCCTGAAGGCCTTCACGGACTTCCGGCTAAAGCCGGTACTCCGACCCAGGCGCTGTTTTTGTCGCATCCCCGCCGGAGTACCGCCTTCAGGCGGAAGCCTGCCAGGGGCTTCAGCCCCGTCGGCCCTCGCATCCTGCCATACCCAGGCCTGAAGGCCTTCGCTGGCTTCCGGCTAAAGCCGGGACTCCGACCCAGACGCCGTTGCCATCGCATCCCACGCCGGAGTCCCGCCTTCAGGGTCTTTCGATTTTCCGCGCTGCCCCGATTTTCTTTTATCAGGAAAACAGGCAATCAGAAAATTTCTGAGCACGCGCGCCCCTTCCTGCCTTCCTGATTTCCAGATTAGCCTGCGCGGGGAATAAATCAGCACTCCCTTCAGGCGTGTCATCTGGCACGTTTTGTGCGGTAAATGCATCGGCCATGTTCAAACCGCACCATCCCGCACCCGTCTGCCGCGAAGCGCCGTCCGCGCGCTTCCGACCTCAGGTGCTGCATTTTGCGTGCCAGCGCCGCCGCGGCTTCACCCTCATCGAGATGTTGGTGGTAGTGGTGATCATCGCGATCCTGGCGAGTATCACGGCTGTAGCGGTGAACAGCGCCAAGGAGAAGGCGCGCCAGACCGACTGCATGTCCAACCTGCGCCAGCTCGGCACGGCCATCGTCACCTACCGCGCCGACAACCGTGGCCGCAATCCCGGCTGGCTATCCAATCTCTATCCGACGTACATTGATGACAAACGGGTCTATATCTGCCGCAGCGACAAGGCCCGTGGTCTTGGCGATTGCCGCCCCGGTGTCACGGAAATTAGTGGGCAGGACGACGTTTTTGACAACAGGAACAATTCTCTGCGTCTCTCCTCTTCACAGGTTCCAATGGTGGCCAATGATGCCATCGAGGCCTGCAGCTATTTCTATGAGTTCTCCGCGGCGCCAAGCCCCTGGGCCACGGAGGATCTGGATGGCGACGGATTCAAGACGTGGTGCGATTTCAAGGAGAACCAATTGGCGAAGGGCGACAAGAACAATGATTTCCTGCCCTACAGTTCGTCGCGAATGCCGATCGTGCGTTGCTACCACCATTCAAAATCTGGCAAAATCAGGGGCTATGCCAACGAAGATGCATCCAACCCCACGCTTGAGCCCATCACCCTCAACGTGGCCTACGCCGGCAACGTGATCATCTCGCCGCTCTGGTGGGAAGGGGCGCTCGAACCGGGCGAGGAGTGATTCATCCTGAAACAGGAACGCAACATGTCCGCAATCAACAAGCAGCGTCTTGCCGCGCGCGGCCTGCTGGCCGCGCTGATCGTTCTGGCGGGCTGCGCCGCCCCGCCGCAGGTGGCGGTCTTCCTGCATCCCGACGTCGAGCGCGCGGCGGCGCTCTTCGAACAGGAGCGCTATGCCGACGCCATCATCGCCTGTACCGAGATCCACCGGCGCGACCCGCTGACACCCGGCCTGCCGGAGCTGCAGGGGCGCATCATGCAGCGCCTCGCCGAGCTGCGCCAGCGCTCGGTCGCCGTGCGGCAGGCACCCTCCGACGCCCTCGCGCTGGCCGACCTCGACCGCCAGGGCATCCTGCCCGACAGCTACCGCCAGCGCCGGCATGTCGTCGGCGAAACGCAACCCATCGCCTCCCTGCCGACCGAGATGCAGACCATCCTGCAGCGCCCCGTCAGCATCCATCTCGAAAACGTGGCCCTGAGCGAGATCGTCGCGCAGATCGGCGCCTCGGAGAACGTCAACATCGTGGCCGATGGCGCCCTTGACGACAAGACGCTGACGATCCACGTCGAGAACACCCCCCTCGGCGAGGTGCTGGAGTATGTCGGGCGCAACCTGGGCGTCACCTTCGCGGTGGGCCAGAACATCATCTGGGTGACTCCCGGCAGCGCGACGGCCGGCAAGGTGCCGCTCGTCACCCGCATCTACCGCCTGCGCAAAGGGCTGCTCAAGGAGGAGATCGATGGCGCCAGCGAGGCGCTCGGCATCGTCGAGGCCGTCACGCGCTTCGTGCCCGAGGTCGAGGGCGCCGACATCCTCTTCGACAAGAAGGCGCACGCCGTGCTGGTCAAGAATTCGCGCGAGAACCTGAAGCTGATCGAGGACATCATCGAGGCGCTCGACATCCGGCCGCCGCAGGTGCTGATCGAGGCGCGCTTCATCAGCACGGGCGTCACCGACCTGCGCGAGCTGGGCGTCGACTGGGTGCTCAACTCGTCGATCGGCATCGGCAACAAGGGGGTGGTGATCAACGGCGGCGTGCAGCAGGCCAACCGCTCGCAGATCAACCAGGGCGCGTCGATCCAGTACGCGCCCTTTCCCGGCAGCGCGGAGGGCATGAACCTGACCTACGAGGGCATCCTGACCGACCCGGCCTTCCGCGCCGTGATCCACGCGCTGGAGACCACCGGCAAGTCGCGCACGCTCTCCGTGCCGCGCGTCACGACGATCAACAACCACGAGGCCACGATCCGCATCGGCGAGGACTTCCGCTACTACGAGGAGTACGACCTGGAGGAATACGATGCGCGCGTCGACGACAACGACGGCGGCAACGACATCGTCACGCGCACGCGGCTGGTGCCGCAGGGCACGCCGACGCTCGAGGAGCTGGGCTACGAGCTGGTCGTCACGCCGAGCGTGGGCGCC
>CAYPJN010000201.1:0-5508 GCA_964411055.1 uncultured Lentisphaerales bacterium
CGCCCGCTCCTCCATGCGCCCCCCGCGCGCCCCCCTGTGGCTAGCCGATTACCCCTGAACCCCCGTTTGATGTTCCGGCCGCGGCACGCCTTGTGCTACACTCTCGCTCCAGGTGACACAGTTGGCCGACTTCATCCGTAAATACGGGCTTGCCGCCCTGGCCGCCGGCGCGCTGCTGCTGGCGCTGGCGCTGCATGCCCTCAACCTGTGGCTCGGCAACCTGAACCAGGACGAGGGCTGGTACCTCTACGCCGCGCTGGAGCAGGCCGCCGGACGCCTGCCATACCGCGACTTCTTCTTCTCGCAAGGACCGCTCATGCCGCGCGTCTACGGTCTGCTGGCGCCGCTGTGGGCGCCGCTGGGCGTGGCCGGCGGACGCGCCCTGACCGCGCTCCTCGGTCTCTGCGGCGCGGGTTTGGCGGCCTGGCTCGGCGCGCGTTCCGCGCCGCGCGGCCGTCGCGCGGCCTGCGCCGTCACCGTCTTTCTGCTCACGTCCGGCAACGTCTACCATTCCTACTTCACCACCATCCCCAAGACCTACGCTCTTGCCTCGCTTTTGCTGCTGGCGGGACTGGCGGCCCTCTGGCGCCCCGGCGGCCCGCGCGCGCCGTGGCGCGCGGGACTCGGCGGGTTGCTGCTGGCTTGCGCCGCCTGCACGCGCCTCTCGCTCGGCATCGCCCTGCCGGCGGCCGGCCTCTTCCTGCTCTGCGGCGCGCGGCGCTGGAGGGGCGCGTGGCTCGGCTTCGGACTGGGCGGCCTGGCCGGCCTGGCACTTCTGCTCGGGCCGGCGCTGGCCACGGCGCGCGACGCTTTCCTCTTCGCGAACTTCTTCCATGTTTCGCGCGGCGCCGAGGGCCTGCTCTTCGCCGCCGGGTCCGTCTCGCGACTGGCGCGCAACTACCTGCCGCTGGCGGCGCTGGCGCTGGCGGCGCTGGCGCTGCGCGGCTGCGGCGGAGGACGCGCGGCGCGCGGCGGCGGCGAGACGGAGGTGCCGCCCCCGGGGCTCGGACTGGCCCTGCTGGTTTTCGCCGCCGTCTTCGTAGTGCATCTGCTGAGCCCCTTTCCGTACGATGACTACCAGGTGCCCGTCATGCCGCTGGCGGCCATTGCCGTCGCCGTCGCCTTCTGGCGCGCGCTGCCGTCTCCCGACGACGCCGCGGGCGACGGCCGACAACAGCGGGTGATCGTCGCGGCGCTGCTGGTGTGGGCCGCGCTCGGAGCGGGCACTTCGACGCTCAACGAGGAGTGGATGATCGTCGGCAAGGACCGTTTCTGGGTCGTCAGAAAGGCGCAGCCTGATCTGGCGCTGCTGCGGACGACGGCGCGCGAGATTGCGGCGCGCGTGCCGCCGGACGAGTTCCTCCTGACGCAGGACACCTATCTGGCCGTCGAGGCCGGACGCCGCGTTCCGCCGGGCTTCGAGATGGGGCCCTTCTCCTATTTTCCCGGACTGGATGACGATGATGCGCGTCGCCACCATGTGCTCAACCAGCGGCTCCTGGACGCGGCGCTCGCCGCGGGCCAGGCGCCGGTGATCGCCCTCAGCGGCTACGGTCTGGCGCTCGCCGCGCCCGTCATGACGCCCGTTCCCGCGGCGCAAACCGACGCGTTTCTGGAGACGATCGGCCGCAAATACCGGCTCGATCGCACCGTCGAGCGCTTCGGACAGGCGCACACCCCGTTGAGGATCTGGATCCGCAAATGACCGCGACCGTACCGCGCAAGACCCTGGCCCGGCGCGTCATGCGGGCCGGCATCGTTGTCGGCATCGCCCACCTGCTCTTCAAGCTGGCCGGTCTCGTCCAGGCCTGGGCCATGGCGCGCTACCTGCCCGCCGCGGTCTACGACGCCAGCTATGTCGTGGCTTTCGAGGGCGTGATCTTCAGCCTGTTTCTCGTCGGCGAGGAGTCGCTGGCCCCCGCCTGCCTGCCGATCTTCATGCGCGAGATCGACACGGCGGGCGAGCGCGCGGCCTGGCGCTTCGCCAACACCCTGCTCACGCTGCAGTTCCTGTCGCTGGCCGCCGTGGTGTGCGTTCTGGTGGCATTCCCCGGATGGATCACGGCCCTCTGGACGCAGTGGTCGGAATCCAGCCATCCGGAATCCTTCGCGCTGGCCGCCGGCAGTGTGCGGCGCCTGGCGCCCGCGCTGCTCGGGCTCTCGCTCGGCTCCACCACCTACGTGCTGCTCAACGCCCACAAACGCTTCTTCCTGGCCGCCTTCGGCGACGCCCTCTGGAAGTTCGTCGTCGCCGCCGGTCTGGTTGCCGGCATGGGACTGATGGGACTCGGCGCCGAGGTGCTGGTCTGGAGCATTGTCGCCGGCAGCGTGCTGAAGCTGCTGACCCATCTGGCCGGGCTGCGTGACAAGCTCGACTGGTTCCGCCCGCGCCTCGACCTGGCCAATCCGGCCCTGCGGCGCATGTTGTGGCTGGCGCTGCCGCTGCTCGCCGGCATCGTCTTCGCCAAGATACGCGACAACATCAACAACGTCTACCTCCTCAGCGAGCTCGACTCCGCCGGCCTCATGCAGGCCAACTCCATGGGGCGCAAGCTGCAGGGCGCCATCCACTTTCTCGTGCCCTACTCGCTCTCGATCGCCGTGTTCCCCTTCTTCTGCGAGCTGGTGGACCGCGAAGACCGCGCGCAGCTCGGCGCCTTCATCACCCGTTCCGGACGCCACCTGCTGGCGCTCTTCATCCCCTTCGCCTGCATCGTCGCGGCGCTGGCCCATCCCCTGACGGACCTGGTGTTCGCCGGCGGGCGCTTCGACGACGTTGCCGTGCGGCGCACCGCGGTCTCCATGGCCTGCTACACCTTCATGCTGCCGGCCGCGGCGGTCGAGGCCCTGGTCATGCAGGCCTTCTTCGCCAGCCGCCGCATGGTGGCGGTGACCGTATGCGGCATTGTCTTCTCCGCACTGAGCATGGCTATAAGCTGGCTCGGCCTGCGGCTGTGGGGCGGACGCGAGCTGCTGGTGCTGGCGGCGATCGCGGGCGGCGTCGCGCTGACCCGCGCCCTCAAGAGCTGGGCGCTGGTGCTGATGCTCAGGCGCCACGCGCCGGTCTTCCCGCTCGGGCCGACGCTGGGATTCCTGATGCGTCTCGCGCTGGTCTCCGCCGCCGCGGGCTGCGCCGCCTGGGTCGCCTCCCGGATCGTGGCTGGCGCGGCTGACGCGGCGGCAGGCAACCGGTTCGCCGACCTCGCGCAACTGGCGGCCGGCGGCCTGGCGGCCCTCGGTGCGGGAGGAGCGGCCGCGGCGCTGCTGCGCCTGAGCGAGCCGCGCGAGCTGCTGCAGATCGTGTTGCGCGTAAGATCGCGCCGGCGCATCGCCGCGGAGTAAGATGCCATGCCGCGGGTTTTGCAGGTTCTTGAGGCGACGATCGGCGGTACACGCCGACACCTGCGCGAGTTGGCCCTGGGCATGCAGGGCGCCGGCTGGCGGGTGGACGTAGCTTACGGACTTGGCCGCGATCCGGGCTTCGCGCGCGACCTGGCGCGCTTCCAGATGCGCGGCATCGGCACGCATGTACTCCCGATGGTGCGCCGCCCGGCGCCGCTGTCCGATGCCGCCGCGGTCAACCGCCTGGCCGCCCTGCTGCGCCAGCTCGCGCCCGACCTGGTACACGCCCACAGCACCAAGGCCGGGCTCGTAGCCCGCCTGGCCGCGCGCCGCGCCGGCATTCCCGTGCTCTACACGCCGCATGTCTTCGCCTTCGAGATGCAGGTGCCGTCGCTTCTGCGCCGCGCTTTCCGCGAGGCCGAGCGCCGACTCGTGCCGCTGACCGCGTGCCTCATCGCGGTTTCGCGCGCCGAGCTGGCGCAGGCCCTGGCGCTGGGATACCCGCCCGCGCGCGTGCGCCTCATTCCCAACGGCATTCCCCTGCCGCCGGATGCCAGCCCGCCGCCCCCTGGCGAACGCCGCTACGATCTGGTCTTCATTGGACGTTTCTGCCGCCAGAAAGGCATCGACCTGATGATCGCGGCGCTCGAGCGGCTGCTGGCGCGCCGCCCCGGTATGCGTGTGGCCGTCATGGGCGGCGGCTCGCGGGCCATCGAGCGGCGGCTGGCGGCGCTGCGCGGGCCGGTTACCTGTCTGCCGTTCGACGAGGCGGAGGCCGTTGAGCATCTGCTGGCGGAGAGCCGCGTGCTGGTCATGCCGTCGCGCTGGGAGGGCCTGCCCTACCTGCTGCTCGAGGCGATGGCGGCGGGCACAGCGGTGGCCGCGGCGGATGTCGGCGGCTTGACGGATGTCGTAACTGACGGCCGGGAGGCGATTCTCTTTGCGCCGGAGTCCGTGGCCGCCATCGGGCAGGCGGTCGAACGCCTGCTCGACGACGAGCCCTTGCAGCGGCGCCTGGTTGGCGCGGCCCGCGCGCGGGTGCAGGCCTTCGGTCTGGCGCGCATGATCGAGGCGACACGCGCCTGCTATGAGGAGTTCAGATGATGAAAACCCATGATACGGCGGCTGGTGGAAGCGCAGGCGGGGACGGCTGTCTGGTGGCAGCCCGCGTGGTGCAGGGGCACCGCGTGGCCTCCGGCGAGAACGGCGATCCCCGCTTTCCCGGCGGCACGATCCGCATGCAGCTGCCCTTCTTCAAGGCGCGGGGACTCGACCTCTCCCGGTTTCACCCCGGGACCGTCAATGTGGACATCGCCCCCTGCGCCTACCGCGTGGTGGCGCCGCGGCTGACCTTCCGGCAGGTCGCGTGGCATCCGACCGCGCCGGCCGAGGATTTTTCCTTCATCGACGTGGAGGTGCTCGGCCTGGGGCCGGAACCGGTGACGGGCTTCGTCTACTTTCCGCATCCCGAGACCAAGCCCTGCCATTTCCAGAAGCCGTCCGTGCTCGAGCTGCTGCTGCCCTTCGTGCCGTCCCTGCGCTACGACATGCGCGTGCAGCTCCGCATCCCGGCCCGCCAGATGAGGATCGATGGTATTCGGTTGGAAGCTGTGAAATAAAGCGGTCGGGACGGAGCCCGAACCTCCAGTTCCTTCGAGGAACGCTTGTTTTCAATGATGGAGGGACGACCTCCGTGTCGTCCAGCGTCTGAAAGGAGGCCAGACTGAGAATTGCTGCTTTTTTTCACAGCTTCTTGGCCACCGGGGTGAGCGCGGGAAGCGCATGCGGCATGGGCGAGAAACTTGATCGTCCCACCGCCGGGTGGCGATCCAGCGGTTGTTTGCGAAGCGGAAGTCGGCCTCTGTGGCGTTCAGGGAGCGGGGGGCGATGCGGAAGAGGGCGGTGCGGCCGAAGCCGAGCTGGAAGGGAGTGAAGGCGTCGCGCAGGCCATGGACGGCGGCCTCCCAGGCGGCGCGGTCGGCCAGCGGACGCGCGGGGTCGCCGCCGGCCTCGCGCAGCAGGCGCTCGAAGACGGGGGCGATCTTGGTAGCGGGTGACGCCGAGGGATTTGTTCTGGGGGGGGGCAGGGCGAACGCATCTAAAAAACCTTCTTCCCGTTCTCCTGCGCTCCCTGGAACTGGCCGGATGCATCGTGACTATCGACGC
>CAYPJN010000202.1:0-5441 GCA_964411055.1 uncultured Lentisphaerales bacterium
CGAAAAGGTCACGCCCATCCGCCTCTGGCGCCAAGTGCCGCACACGACGATCGAGGAGTCCAAGGTCCTCGGCCTGGTCTGGGACGGGGAACAGGCACTGCACGGCATCTGCGGCGACCAGACGCGCTACTGCTTCACGGTCCGCGACCGCCGGCTGGCCTCCTTCGGGCCGCTGGCCGAGGCCGAGCCGGCGTACCGCGACTGGCTGACCGCCGCCTGCGATCCGGCCTGCCGCCCGCCCATCGCCGGCCTGCCGCCGCTGCCGCACGTGGCCGGACGGCAATACCTGGCCAAACCCAGCGCCTGGATCGGCTGGAACGGTGGACGCACGATCGTCGGCACGCGAGACGGACTGCTGGCCATCGTCAACGGCACGGACGTCTTCGCCCTGGGCAACGCCGCGCCCTACGGGCCGGTGCGCGCGCTCTGCGCCAATCCGGCGCGCACGCGCCTCTGGGGCACGGCCGGCGACGATGAGGACATGGGCACGGTCTTCTACTACGACGACACCGTCGGCCTACGGCAGCTCGGCTTCCTGGTCTACAACATCCACGGCTACTTCGACGGACCCTCGGCCAGCAACGTGCTCTCGAGCATCGCCGTCAGCCCCGACGAACGCCTGATCGCCGTCGGCGGCGCCGACCGGATCGGCGCCGTGCATATCGCCACGCTTGAATAGGAGTCAACCATGAAGAAAGCACCCGTGAAACAGGCGCTGCGCGTCGGCTGGGCCGCGCGCGACGTCAGCACCACCAAGCCCATCAACATCCCCGGCCAGTTCCACATGCGAATCTCGCAGGGCGTCATCGATCCCATCACGGTCACCGCCCTGGCCATCGACAACGGCGAGGACAGCGTCGTCTTCCTCTCGGCGGACATCGTCGTGATCCGCGGCAACCTGCTCGACAAGATCCGGGCCCGCGTGGCAACTATCGATCCCGGCGTGCCGGTGCTGAAGATCCTGATGAACGCGACCCACACCCATGCCGCCCCGACGACCTATGGCGGGCGTCCCGACTGGAAGGCCGGTTCCTCCACGGCCTCCGCCGAGGAGGTGCCCCACGACGGCGTCGAGATCGCCTCGGCCGGCGAATACCAGGACTTCTTTGCCGGCCAGGCGGCCGAGGCGGTCGTCGAGGCCTGGACGCGGCGCGCGCCCGGCGGCATCGCTTACGGCTACGGCTTTGCGGTCGTCGCCCATAGCCGGCGCGTGGTCTACTTCGACGACGTCTCGAAACGGCCCGGCGCCACCATCAACTCGACCCACGGCGTCAACGGGCATGCCCGGATGTACGGCGACACGCGCGATCCGATGTTCAGCCACTACGAGGCGGGCACGGATCCGTTCATCAACCTGCTCTTCACCTTCAATGCGCGGGGCAAGCTGACCGGGGCGATCGTCAACGTGCCGTGCCCTTCGCAGAACTCGGAGCACGAGCGGCGCCTCTCGGCCTCCTACTGGCACGAGGCGCGCGAGGCCATCCGCGCGCGGCACGGCGACATCTTCATCCTGCCGCAGTGCGCCGCGGGGGGCGACCTCTCGCCGCGCATCCTGCACTACCAGAAGGCGGAGGCGAGGCGCTTCGCGCTAAAGTACGGCGGCAACAATCCCCAACAGGTGGCCGAGTACGAGAGGCGGCTCGATATCGGCGAGCGCATCGCCGCGGCCTTCACCGAGGTCCTGGGCTGGGCGCGCAAGGACATCCGCAAGGCGCTGCCGCTGCAGCACGCGGTCGAGACCGTCCACCTCTCCAAGCGCCTGATCTCGGACGAGGAGTATGCCCGGGCGAAGGAGGAACTGGCCCGGCTCGAGCGGGAGCCTTTCAAGACCGATGGCGACCCGGTCGCGCGGCTCGACCACAACTCCACACTGGTGGCCGGCCGCAGCCGCTACCGCCGGATCCTGGCCCGCCACGAGCGGCAGGCGCAGGAGCCCAAGCTGCCCATGGAACTGCACGTCCTGCGCCTGGGCGACATCGCCTTCGCCTCCAACCGCTTCGAGCTCTACATGGACTACATGCACCGCATCCAGGCGCGCAGCCCCTTCGTCCAGACGTTCATCGTCCAGCTTGCGGGCACGCCCGGCGAAGGCGGCGGCACCTACCTGGCGACCGAGCGCGGCGTCTGGGGCCGGGGTTACAGTGCCAGCATCTACTGCAACGAGGTTTCGCCGCAGGGCGGTCAGGAACTCGTCGAGGAAACGCTGAGCCAGCTCAACCGCCTGGCGCAGACTTCGGCCAACTGATTTGCTCCCTAATCCGTGCGAAGACAAGAAATAATCGTGGACTCTCGACCACTGGAGGGCGCGGTTCCACCCGCGCCGCCGTTCATTCTCTGAATCCACTCAGACTACAGGAGCCTGACATGCAGACCAAGAAGAACGAAATCCCGCACCGCCTGAAGATCGGCTGGGCCTCGCGCGACATCTCGACCGACCAGCCGGTCGACATCCCCGGCCAGTTCCACATCCGCGTCTCCCAGGGGGTGCTCGACCCGATCACCGCCACGGCCCTGGTGATCGACGACGGCCAGGAGCTGCTGATCTTCGTCACCGCCGATCTGGTCTGCATCCGCGCCTACCTCGTCGAGGAGGTGCGCGCTCGGGTGCAGGCGCAGGAACCCCGCATCCCCGTCGACCGGATCGCCATCAGCGCCACCCACACCCACGACGGCGCCGGCTACTTCCGGCAGGCGATCGCCGGCATGGCCTCGCCCGACCAGGTGCCGCACGAGGGGATCGAGATCGCCTCCAGCGACGACTACCGCGCGTTCCTCTCCGGCGCGATCGCCGACGCCATCTGCGAGGCCTACGCCAACCGGCGGCCGGGCGGCGTCGCCTACGGCTACGGGTTTGCCGCCGTGGGCCACAGCCGCCGCGAGGTCTACTTCGACGATCTTTCGAAGCGGCCGGGATTCGCCGGGCGCCCCGGCATGATGGTGGATGGCCACGCTAAGATGTACGGCCCCACCGGCGATCCGATGTTCAGCCACTACGAGGCCGGCATGGATCCCTTCGTCAACCTGCTCTACACGTTCAACGCGCGCGGCAAGCTCACCGGGGCGGTCGTCAACGTGCCGTGCCCGTCGCAGAACTCGGAGCATAGGGAACAGCTCAGCGCCGACTACTGGCACGATGTCCGCCAGACCGTGCGCGCGAAGCATGGCGACATCTTCATCCTGCCGCAGTGCGCGGCGGCCGGCGACCTCTCCCCGCGCATCCAGCATTACTACGCCGCGCAGCGGCGACGCTTCGCGCTCAAGTACGGCGCGGGATCGGACACCCCGCTGGACCTGCTGCAGCGCCGTGACATCGCCGAGCGGATCGGCGCCGCCTTCGACGAGGTGCTCGGCTGGGCCCGGCGCGAGATCCACACCGCGCTGCCGATCCGGCACGAGGTCGCGACGGTCGGACTCAGCCGCCGCATGATCACGGACGAGGAGGTTGCCAACGAGACGCGCGTGCTGCGGGAGCTGGAAGCCGAGCCGTTCAAGTGCGACGGCACGCCCGCGGAGCAGTTGCGCCACAACTCCATCCTGGTCGCGCGCCGCAACCGCTGCCGTGGAATCCTCGCGCGCGCCGAGAAGCAGAAGACGGAGCCGACGTGTCCCATCGAGCTGCACGTGGCACGCCTGGGCAACATCGCCTTCGCGACCAACCCCTTCGAGCTCTACATGGACTACATGCATCGCATCCAGGCGCGCAGTCCCTTCGAGCAGACCTTCATCGTCCAGCTCACGGGCGGCAGCAGCGACACCGCCGGCTACCTGGCCACCGAGCGCGGCGCCTGGGGCGGCGGCTACAGCGCCAGCCTCTACTGCAACCAGATTTCGCCTCAGGGCGGCCAGGAGCTGGTCGAGCAGACGCTCCAGCGGCTAAGCTTCATCGCCACCTGAAGTTAAAGATGCCGGCACTTCCTGATGGCAAACCGGACGCAAGGCGCGATCACGAGCAGTCGAAAAAAAACATTTGCATTCGCGGGCGTAATCCGCTAAATTCTTTCTCGCAGGCCATATCAGGTCTTTGATTGGCCGTTCATTTGCCTCTGGCAGACATGCGGTTTCGGCTGGAAAAATCTATAGTCTCTGTTCCGGTTTCGCCTCAGCGCTGATTACCTATGCCGCGCATTCTGCCATTTGCCATCCCTGCTTGTCGGCTTCCCTTCCATCCCCTTCACGGCGGACCGGCTGACGGTTCCGTCTCCTTTTCATTGCCGTTCCGCCCGGAGGTCGTGTGCCCGGGCCGGATGGCGGTGCAACGGCATGCGGTGCATGCCTAAGGATCCGGCTGGTGCCAGAGCCCGGATCCGATCGTCGACAACAACCACAGAACAGACAATGGCACGTAAACACGGCAGAACAGAGGACAGCAAGGCATGGACATCTATGTCGGCAATCTCGCGTACAAGACCACGGACGATGATCTTCGCACGCTCTTCTCCGCCCACGGGGAAGTCACTTCCGCGCGTGTCGTGACCGACCGCGTCTCGGGCCAGTCCAAGGGTTTCGGGTTCGTCGAGATGCCGGACCGTGATGCTGCCCAGAAGGCCATTGACGCCATCAATGGCCAGGATTTCCAGGGGCGCAAGCTCCGCGTGAACGAGTCGCAGCCCAAACCCCGCGAGGATCATCGCGGCGGGGGCGGCGGCGGCTTCCGCGGCGGCGACCGCGGCGGGCGCGGCGGACGCGGCGGCGAGGACCGCTGGTAGCCGTGCCGCTCGACCGGCACACCTGCTTGAGCCCCGGGCGCCAGAGGTTTCCGGGGTTTGCTTCAGGAGACCGCCGCGCAGGCGGCGGCCTCCTGGGACACGGAAAGGGGCGCCGCCAGGCGGCGCCGGTCCCCTAAGGCCCTTTCACTGACAGCACTTTATTTTCGATGTCTCCCTCCCCGGATGTCGTGTTCTGGCTCAGGTCACATCGCAACGGCATGCTGTACATGCCTCAGGAACTCAATTCCCGTGCCAGGAAAGGTTCCGAGCAGACTAACAACGTACACACAACGGCACACTGACACGGCAAGCAACAAGGAACAGAGGAACAGACACATGGACATCTACGTTGGCAATCTGGCCTACAAGACCACGGACGACGACCTCCGCGAGCTCTTCTCGGCGCACGGCGAAGTGACCTCCGCCCGCGTCGTGACGGACCGCATCTCCGGCCAGTCCAAGGGCTTCGGCTTCGTCGAGATGCCCGACCGCGATGCTGCCCAGAAGGCCATCGAGGCCACCAACGGGCAGGACTTCCAGGGCCGCGCCCTGCGGGTCAACGAGTCGCAGCCCAAGCCCCGCGATGATCGTCGCGGCGGTGGCGGCGGCGGTTTCCGCGGCGGTGACCGCGGCGGTCGCGGCGGCGATCGCGGCGGTCGCAGCGAGCGCTGGTAGGCGGCGCGGCCCCTTGCGGGCCACACTAGCCATTGGATCCGGACGCGCCATCAAGGCGCG
>CAYPJN010000203.1:0-5408 GCA_964411055.1 uncultured Lentisphaerales bacterium
AGCACGTGGCCGTTGTCGGCGGCGGCGACACGGCCCTCGAGGACGCGCTCTACCTCTCGCGCATCGCCGCCTCCGTAACCGTCGTCCACCGCCGCGACGCCTTTCGCGCTTCGAAGATCATGGCCGACCGCGTTCTGACAAATCCGAAGATCAAGGTCTGCTGGGATCACGTGGTCGAGGAGGTGCTGGATGTCTCGGCCAACACCGTGACCGGCGTGCGCCTGCGCCATGTCAAGACCGGGAAGATCACGGAGATGCCGCTGCAGGGTCTCTTCATCGCCATCGGTCACACGCCCAACACCACGCTCTTCAAGGGCCTGCTGGAACTGGATGGCGAGGGCTACATAGTCGCCCGCGACTGCCGCACGAACGTGCGCGGCGTCTTCGCCGCCGGCGACGTGCAGGACCGCCGCTACCGCCAGGCGGTCACCGCCGCCGGCAGCGGTTGCATGGCCGCGCTCGAGGCCGAACGCTACCTCGGTACCTTCCTGGCATGAGTACTCCCGCCGCCAGCGCGCCGGCGCGCCCGACGCCCTTCCGCCGCCTGGCGGCCCTGGCGCGCCCGTACCGCGCGCGTCTGGCCATCGGCATCCTGGCCGGTCTCTTCAGCGCGGGCACCTTCTTCGGCCTGCTGAGCTTTCTGCCGGACGCCTTCACGGCCTTCAGGCACCTGGAGACGCCCGCGCCCGCGGCCGCCGTCGTGTCGGCGGATGTCCCGGCCGTCGCGCCGGCGGCGAAACCCCTGCCGGCGGCCTTCCGCACCGCCGAGCGCCTCGCCGCGCGCTTCGACATCCCCCTGCGCCACGCCGACAACACGCTCACCTGGCAGGCGCTTTTCCTCAGTCTGCTGGGGCTCCCGGTCGTCGCCCTGCTGCGCATCCTCTCCTCCTTCGTCAACCAGTACTACATGCGCTGGTTCGGCGCCTGTGTCGTGCGCGACCTCCGCAACCAGCTCTTCGAGTCGCTGCAGCGCCAGTCGCTCGCCTTCTTCGGGCGCTGCGACATCGGCCACCTGATCAGCCGGTGCGTCAACGACGCCGCCAGCGTCGAGCACGTCGTCTCCGTGTCCATCGCCGAGGCCGCGCGCGCGCCCTTCGAGATCCTCGCCGCCGTGCTGGTCGCCGTGATCTACGCCGTCCAGAACGGCCTGGGCCATATGCTCCTGGTGGCCGGCGTCCTGCTGCCGCTCTGCCTGGTGCCCGTCATCGTCCTCGGCACCCGCGTGCGGCGCTGGACGCGGCGTTCGCTGGAACGCGTCTCGGATCTCGTTTCGCGCATGCACGAGAACTTCACCGGCATCCGCGTCGTCAAAGCCTTCCACACCGAGGCGGCCGAAGCGGAACGCTTCCGCCGCATGAACGCGCACTATTTCCAGTCGATCCTGCGCGCACTGCGCGCCGAGCTGCTGATGTCGCCGCTCATGGAACTCGTCATCACCGTGCTGGCCTGCGGCTTCGTCGTCGCCTGCTTCATCTACAAGATCACGCTCGAACAGATCACGGTCATCGGTGTCGCGGTCTTCGCGGCCTACCGCCCGATGAAGCAGCTCGCCAAGATTGGCGCATCGCTGCAGCGCGGCTCGGCGGCCATCGACCGCATCTTCACGCTGCTCGATACCGACACGGCGCTGCCCGAGGCGCCCCGGCCCGTGGCCAAGCAGGGCTTCGACGACCGCATCCGCTTCGAGAACGTCTCCTTCCGTTTTGCGCAGGATGGGCCCGAAGTCATCCGCGACGTCTCGCTGGAGCTGCGCCGCGGCAGCCTGCTGGCCCTCGTCGGCGAGACCGGCTCAGGCAAGACCACGATCGCCAACCTGCTGGCGCGCTTCTACGATCCCGTGGCGGGATGCGTGACGCTGGACGGCACCGACCTGCGCGACATCGCCACGGCGGATCTGCGCCGCCTGATCGGCGTCGTCACGCAGGACACGATCCTCTTCAACGACACGATCGGCAGCAACATCGCCTACGGCTCTCCGGGCGCAACGCCGGAGCAGATCGAGGCGGCGGCGCGCATGGCCAACGCGCACGAGTTCATCGTGGCGCACCCTGACGGCTACCGGCGCAACGTGGGCGACAAGGGCTTCGTGCTCAGCGGCGGCGAGAAGCAACGCGTCGCCCTGGCGCGCGCCATTTTGCGCAACCCACCGATCCTGATCCTCGACGAGGCCACCAGCGCCCTCGACACCGTCACCGAGCGCCTGGTGCAGGAGGCCATCGCCAAGGTCATGGCCAACCGCACGACCCTGGCCATCGCGCACCGCCTGAGCACCGTGCGGCGCGCCGACCAGATTCTGGTCATCGACGCCGGGCACATCATCGAACGCGGCACCCACGACGAGCTCTACGCCCAGGGCGGACGCTACCGCAAGCTATGCGACATGCAGATGAGCGAGTAGTGGTCAGGGGTCAGGCGTCAGGGGTCAGGGGTCAGGGTTCAGGGGAGAGGGCTCAGGGGATTGGGAGAGTAATTGTGAAGACTTATCAGCGCTTGGAGGATTTGGTCGTTTATCAAAGACTTTGTCGGCTCCACATTGATGTAAGCGAAGTGACTCACCGATGGCCGCCCGAGGAGAGATTCGAGTTGGCGTCGCAGGCCAGACGGTCATCGAACAGCGCGGCTGCCCAGCTTGCCGAGAAGTATGATGACCGGCACGTGCGGAACAAGATCGAGGGAGTCAATCGAAGCCGCGGCGAAGCGGCGGAAACGGTTCATCATCTATTCATGGCTCACCTGAAAAGCTACGAGACCCGTGCGACATACGACTCGTTTCGTTCACGTTATCAGGAGTGCATACGGATGCTCAACGGTATGGAACGTACCCTTGAGAAACAATTACCTGAAGCGGATCGCCGTTGGCCAGGAGCGTCCATCCATGAAGAGCCTGAGGACTATGGTGCCACCCCGTGCGGCTATCCTTCCCCCTCTCCCCTCTCCCCTGAACCCTGAACCCTGAACCCTGAACCCTCCCTTGAGCCCCTCCTTCGATACTCCCAGCGAGCTGGCTCAAAAGGCCATTCTAACAGTGCTCGACTTCGAGACCACGGGCAGCGTGCGCGGATGGCCCGTGGAGCCGTGGCAGATCGGCATCGCGGAGGTTGACTGTGGAAGGCTGTCCGGGGAGAGCTTCGAGTCCTGGCTGCGCGTCTCCGCCGACCGGCCCTTCAATCCCCATGCTCCCGGCCGCCATGCGCGGCTGCGCCGCGAACTGGCTGAGGCGCCGTCCCTGGCCGACCTCTGGCCCCCCCTGTCCGACCGGTGGCTCCTCCGCCGCCCGCTGGTGGCCCACAACATCGGCACCGAGCGCGGCGTGCTGCGCCGCGCGCTACCGCTCCACCGCCTCGGCCCGTGGATCGACACCCTGCGCCTCGTGCGACGCTACTATCCGCGGCTGGCTTCGGCCGCGCTGGACGACGCCGTGGCCGCGCTCGGACTGCACGGCGCGCTGCAAGCCGCCTGTCCCGGCCGCGCACCGCACGACGCGCTCTACGATGCCACCGCCTGCGCCCTGCTGCTGACGCACTTCCTCTCCCTGCCGGGCTGGGAGCAGGTCACCGTGCAGGGTCTGGCGGACATGAAGTGATGCCGCGGGATGGCGCAACCGGTCATCAAGCCCGGCCGGCCCCGGAAAGTCCACCAATACAAGACAGCAGGCCATCGACATCGACAGCCACCCGCGTGCGCACCTCGCCGGCGCGGAGGGGCAGGGCAAAGCGCACCGTGCCGGACTCGTTCTTCTTGTCGAACTGCAGGGCGCGGCGTATGGCACCGCCTTCAAGACCGGCGGGAACCGCCACCGGCAGCCCCAACCGCTCCAGCATCCTGGCCAGCCGGTCGGCGAGCCCTTGTTCCGCCGTCAGTCCCATCCGCTCGGCAAGCCGCGCCTCGGCCACCAGTCCGATGGCGACGGCTTCCCCATGCCGGAGCGTGAAACCAGAGGCCGCCTCCACGGCATGCCCCAGCGTGTGGCCCAGGTTCAGCATGGCGCGGCGGCCTTTCTCGTAGGGATCCTGCTCGATGATGCCGATCTTGACGGCCATCGCGCGCGCCACTAGCGCCTCGCCGCAGGCCGCCTCGTCGACGTCGGGCAGGGCCTCGATCGCGGTCAGCAGGCCGGGATCGGCAATGACCCCGTGCTTGACGGCTTCGGCCAGGCCGCAGCGCAGCTCGGCGGCAGGGAGCGTCCGGAGCGTCCGCGTGTCGGCCAGCACGAGGGACGGCGGATGGAAGGCCCCGACCAGGTTCTTGCCCTCGGGCAGGTCGAACCCCGTCTTGCCGCCAAGGCTCGAGTCGACCATCGCCAGCAAAGTGGTCGGCACGCCGATCCAGCGCACACCGCGCATCCAGGTTGCGGCGGCAAAGCCCGCCAAGTCGCCGACCACGCCGCCGCCGACGGCGACGAGCGTGCCGCCGCGGTCGAGGCCGGCCTCCAGGCAGCCCTGCCAGAGACGCTGGACGTTCTCCAGGCGCTTGTGCGCCTCGCCGGCGGGGATCGTCAGCAGGGTGGCTGCCGCACCCGCCTGCCGGATCGCGTCCACGGCCGCCGCGCCATACGTATCCGCCGTGTTCGTGTCCGCGACCACGAGGCTGGCCCCGGTCCCGCCGGCGGCGTGCAACCGCCAGCCCAGCGAGGCCAGCAGTCCGGAGCCGACGCGCACCGTCGTCTCCTGGCGGCCCATGCCGCGGATGCGGAAGGCGCCCAGGCAGATCTGCGCCTGGTCGAGCTTCTCCTCCAGCCGGTCGTGTCCGCCGTCGATGCGCAGCGGAAACGAGGCATAGTGCGCCGCGCGGCGTTCCAGCAGTTCCGCCAGCGGGGCACGCGCCGCGCGGCTGCGGCTCGTCAGCAACGGGCGGACGCCGGGCTGCGTTCCGGTGCGGGCCTCGAGCACCGCCGCCGGCGTCTCCAGGAAGAGAATCCGGCCCGACTGCTCCGCCAGGCTCCGGCCGGCGGGATCCAGCAGCGCCCCGCCGCCCAGCGCGATCACCGACTCCGGCGCGGCCGCGACAACGCGCCGAAGCTGTTCCGCCTCGCGGACGCGGAAGGCGGCCTCGCCCCCGGAGGCGAACAACTCGCGGATCGGCCGGCCCGCCGCCTGCTCGATGGCGGCGTCCAGGTCGGCGAACGGCAGCCCGAGGCGGTCGGCCAAAGCCTTGCCCAGCGTGCTCTTGCCGGAGCCCGGGGAACCGTAGATGAAGAAGTGATGTGGCATGGCGTTCAACGGTGTCCTTCCGCGTGCCTTTCAGGGCACGGATCCGGATGGCGTCTCCTCGCGGTCGTGAAAGAGCTTGTACTCTACGGCGTCGACCAGGGCGATCCAGCTCGCCTCGATTATATCCGTCGAGACGCCGACGGTCGACCAGACGCGCCGGCCGTCGGTCGACTCGATCAGCACGCGCACCTTGGCGGC
>CAYPJN010000204.1:0-2117 GCA_964411055.1 uncultured Lentisphaerales bacterium
GCGTTGACCAGGCCGTCGGGGAAGAGCAGGAGCGGGATCAGCCAGTACATGTTGTGCGGCGTCACCAGCAGGAAGCCAAGGAAGAGCATCGGCTTGTAACCTATGCAGATCCGGAGCACCGGCCGGTGACCGAAGCGGTCGGCCATCCTGCCCCAGAACCCGGATGCGATCGCGTTGCCGATCCCCTGCAGCGTCCAGTAGAGCATCACAAGGTAGGGCGGCAGCTTGAGGATCTTGAGGCTGTAGACGATCAGGAAGACGGATCCGAACTGCAGGGCCATCTCCCAGAAGCAGGCGTAGGCGATGAAGCGCTTGAAGAGGGGGTTGCGTGCCGGCTCGACCAGGTTGTGCCAGAGGTCGCGGTCGCGGATTATGGCGTTCGGCGGGTCTGGCAGGCGCAGGTAGAGCAGTATGTCGACGGCGCCCGCGACGAGAGCCCCCGCGACCAGCTGAGGATAGAGCAGCGTCGTCGGCCCCTGCCGGCTGTAGAGCAGCCCGGTGACGACCAGGTAGGCCATGGTCCAGCCGACAAAGGCCACCCGCTGGCGCCAGCCCCAGACGCGGTTCATCACGCGGCGCGGTACGATGTCCGCCACCCACGAGAAGCAGAAGGGCGAGGCAAAGTGCGAGGCGGCCGCGATCAGCGCCAAAAACACGATGATCACCGGCATCACGGCCTGCGGCGACGAGTGGCGCAAGGCTAGCGGCAGAAAAGCCACCCCCAGGTAGAGCAGCCGGTAGGCGAGCGCGAGCCCCACGAAGATCGGCTTGCGCCGCGCCACGCGGTTGAGAACCGCGGCGCCGACAAACTGCATGAAGATCATGATCAGCGGCAGGCCGCTGATCAGTCCGAACTGGAACTCCGTCGCTCCCAGCTCGCGGAAGAAGTCGGTGGCGGCCGGCGAACTGACGCCGACCGCATAGAGACTGCCGAAGAATCCACTCAGGATCAGCGGCGTCAGCCCCCGCCGCATGGCATGCGGTTCGCGGAGGGTCTCGCGATCCGATGTGGAAACAGTGTCTGTGGCGTTCATAGGGCCCGCGCCGGCTCTCCGTGGCCTGTAGGTCAGCCGGGCGGCAAAGTACGGGAAAAGGGGTGTAGAATGACAGAATCGCCGCGGTAAGGCAAGGGATCGGTTGCATTGAACCCCGTCCTGCGGTATTGTTCTGGCATGTCGTTGAACGCAAGGCTCGAACGCCTCTACGCCCGGCGCCGCTTCGGCATGCGCCCGGGGCTCGAACGCATGCAGGCGCTGATGGAGCGCCTCGGCCATCCCGAGCGCGAACTGCTGGCCATCCATGTCGCGGGAACCAACGGCAAGGGCTCCGTCGTGGCCCTCGCGGCCGGCATGCTCCAGGCCTGCGGACTCGGTCGCGTGGGGCGCTACACCTCGCCCCACCTGCTCTGCTTCAACGAGCGCATCTGCATCGACGGCCAGCCGGTGGAGGACGCGCGTCTGGCCCCCGTGCTCGAAGCCGTTGAACAGGCCGCGCTCGCGCTCGAAGCGACGGGCTCCCTGGGCGAGACGACCTTCTTCGAGTGCGCCACGGCGGCGGCCTTCCAGCTCTTCCGCGCGGAGGGCGTGCGCCTGGCGGTCATCGAGACCGGACTCGGCGGACGCCTCGACGCCACCAACGTGCTGCTGCCGGCGGTCGCCGTCATCACGCGCATCGGTCTCGAACACTGCGAGCACCTGGGGCATACGCTGGAGGCGATCGCCGGCGAGAAGGCCGGCATCATCAAGGCCGGACGGCCGGTCGTCGTCGGCCCCAATCCGGACGAGGCGCTCGCGACCATTGCGGATGTGGCGCGGCAGCGGGGCGCCGCCCTGATCCGCGCCGACGAAACGGTCACAGTCAGCCTTGGCCGGCAGCAGGGTTTCGATGGACTGGAGGCGCGCGTCTCCACCGCGCAGCGCGAGGTGGGACGCATCCGGCTGCAACTGGCGGGGCGTTTCCAGGCGGAAAACCTCTGTACGGCGGTCGCGGCGATCGAGACCTTCGGCCAGGCCACGGGGCTGCCCATTCCCGAGGTGGCCCTACGCGAGGGCGCGGCGACGGTGGTTTGGCCGGGCCGCTTCCAGATCGTGAAGCGCGATCCGGTGGTCGTCGTCGAC
>CAYPJN010000204.1:2127-5403 GCA_964411055.1 uncultured Lentisphaerales bacterium
TGGAGATGCTCAATCCCGACATCATATGTCTTCAGGAAACCAAGGCCCAGGATGCCGACTTCCCCGAGGCGGCCTTCCGCGAGGGCGCGGCGGTGGTGGTCTGGCCAGGCCGTTTCCAGACGGTTCGGCGCGACCCGGTGGTCGTCGTCGACGGGGCGCACAATCCGGATGCGGCGCGTCACCTGAAGGAGGCGCTGCGTCAGACGCGATTCAAGGGACCGGTGGCGCTCGTGGCGGGCTTCTGCGACGACAAGGACGTGGCCGGCTGCCTGCGCATCCTCGCGGGCGGCGTCCGCCGGGCCTGGGCCGTGCCGACGCCCTCGGCACGCTCGCTGCCGGCCGCGGCCACGGCCGAGCACATGCGCAGGGCGGGCATCGATGCCGCCGCCGCGCCCGCGATGGAGCCGGCGCTGGCCGAAGCGGAAGACTGGGCCGCGGCGGGGCAGGGTATGGTCGTCGTCTGCGGGTCGCTCTTCCTGGCCGGAGCCGCCCTGCGGCACTACGGGGCCTTTCCCTGGTCCGTGCCGCGGACGCAGGATGCCAACGAGCAGTTGAAGACCTGACCGGGAGTGAAATGCATACGAGGGGACAGATCGAGACTCTGGCGCGGGGCGTCTGCCTGATGGACGGCCAGATACTGCTCTGCCGCAACCGTCGGGTCGGCAATGTCTACCTGCCGGGCGGACACATCGAGTTCGGCGAGACCGGGGCGGTGGCGCTCGCGCGCGAAATCCGCGAGGAGATGGGCTGCCGTTCGCGTGTCGACGGGTTCCTCGGGTGCGCCGAGCATTTCTTTGTCCAGAAGGGGCGGCCGCACGCGGAGATCAACCTGGTCTACGTCCTGAAGGTCGCGGGGCTCGCCCCGGCGGATCCGCCCCCCAGCCGCGAGGCCTGGATCGAGTTTTTCTGGCATCCGCTCGCGCGGCTCGGCGCCGCGGGGCTCGAACCCGCCGCGCTGCGGCGCCTGCTGCCACGCTGGCTGGCCGCCGCGCCGGCCGGCAACCTCGCCACCACGCGCACACGGTTCCATCCATGAGCCAGACGTTCCCGCCATTCGAGCTGCTCTTCCTGGGAACCGGCACATCCACGGGCGTGCCGATGATCGGATGCGAATGTCCCGTCTGCACCTCCGCGGATCCGCGCAACCGGCGCCTGCGTTCGAGCCTCTACCTGCGCCTGGGCGGCGTCGCCCTGCTGGTCGATACCGCGACCGACCTCCGCGAACAGGCCATTGAACACCGGATCCGCCAGGTGGACGCCGTGCTCTTCACCCATGCGCATGCCGACCACGTCTTCGGTCTCGACGACCTGCGGCGCTTCAACACGCTTCAGGAGAACCAGGCGATCCCAGCCTATGCCGTGCCGGAGGCCGCAGCGGAGATCCGGCGCGTCTTCGCCTACCTCTTCCATTCCCGTCAGCCTGGCCTCTACCGCGCCAAGGTCGATCTTCGCGAAGTCCAGGGTCCCTTCCGCGTGGCGCCGCTGGGCCGGGAACCGGGGCCGGACGCGCCGACAGTCACCCCGGTCGATGTCGTACATGGCGACAGTCGCACCGTCGGATACCGCATCGATTTCGGGGGGCGCAGTCTGGGGTACGTCCCCGACTGCGTCGTCTTGCCGGACTCGGCCGCCGCCGCGTTCCGCGGGGTCGATGTCATGATTATCGACGCCCTGCGCTACCGTCCGCACCAGACGCACATGCATGTCGAGGCAAGCCTGAAGGCCATCGGGCGCATCGCCCCGGCGCGCGCCTTCCTGACGCACATCTGCCACGAAATCGACCACGCGACGCTTGCCGCGGCGCTGCCGGACCATGTGCAGCCCGCCTACGACGGATTGCGGATCCTTCTCTGACGCCGCTCGCGCAGGCGCTGGATACCCGATTGCGACAGCAGGGGCAGCATCAGGCTCCAGAAGAGGAAGCCCAGCGGATCCTGCAGCGACCTTCCGGCCAGCGATCCGGGCGCGGCCCAGCGCAGCAGCGCCAGCGCCCCCAGCCAGAGACGCAGCAGATCGAAAGACGGGGAGACGTACGGCCGGTCGACGACGGGCACGCGTCGGAAAGGGTGCCAGGCGCCACCGGCGGCCAGGCGCGAGAGCGGCGGCGCGAGCAGGGCGATGGCCGCCACGAGGCTGACGCGCCAGTCGCAGGGCAGCAGCAGCAGCGGCAAGGCCAGCGTCAGCAGGAAACCCTGCGTCAACGGGTCTTGCGCGCACTGGAAGAGGGCCAGCGGCGGGTGGCGGTCGTCCGACGCGAGTTGCGCGATCCTGAGCGTGACCGGTTGGTCGCCGACCACGACCGGCAGCGGCAGGCGCGGCCGCAGCATGCACGGGAGACGGGCGTTGTGCGGACGTGGGCCGGCGGGCTCCCCGATGCGCAGTGTCTGGCTCTGCGGCAGTAAATCCAGCCGGTAGGGGCGTGCCCGGCCATCGGGATGGTAGAAGGGGGCGAGGCGCATGATCTGCGGCGCGCCGGTCGCCCCGGCCTCCAGGCAGAGCGTGGACACGCCGCGCGCCAGTTGCGGCCAGTCGGGCGCGAGGGGATCCGGCACGAACTGGGCGCCGGGAGGGTGGGGGAGGGCGCGGACGAACCGGTCCACGACGCGCGGGAGCAGCAGAAAGAGCGGCACGAGCGGCAGCCAGCGCGCCGCTCCGGGAACCTGGACAACACAGGCCATCGCCACCAGCAGGTCGGCCCAGAGCGAGAGCGCTTCGCGCGCCGGTCGACTCCATTGCAGCACCGCGGCACGGACGGATGCCCGGATCGTGTTGCCGGGCGGGCCCATCATTGCCCTTTCGCCAGAGCGAGCATGAGACCGGAGCGCCAATCGAGGTTTCCACGCTTCATTTAATGGACATTCCAGGGCGATTTGAACCTGTCGGCAGGAATGGTCTTGATCCGCGTCGCGATGGCTTTCGCTTGCTCGGCCGCTTCTTCGCGGAATTCAGCATATTGCCTGACATACCTCTGATACTGCTCCCACAGGTGCGCGTCATTCCCGCTAAACGGAGTCGGATCATCGTTCGCGGCCCACACCGCGCCGTGCTCGCGCAGGCTGTTTTCCGAAAACGACTGTCCGCTGACCGTGGACAAGTCAATGGAATACAGGTCGTCGGGCGTCTGGCTGAGCCGCGGGCTCTCCTTGCCAAGTTCGCGGAAGAGCGGCGCGAAACCGTACTGGAGAAGCAACAGGTTCTCCTTGCTCAGGAAGGTCTCGTCGTACTTTCCGTCGCGCAGGGATTGAACGATCAGCCCGCGAATCCGCTTCATGGGCC
>CAYPJN010000205.1:0-5395 GCA_964411055.1 uncultured Lentisphaerales bacterium
CGCAGTTTCTGAAGGACAGCGACGCCGTCGTCCGGCAACGGCGGCGAACCGCCGAAAATCCCGCTTTCAACCAATCTGGGGCGCTGGGGGTGCTGGACGCGGTGATCGCTTCGCAAAGCATGAACCCTTACGTCAACGCGGTGCTGGTGCAAACCAGACCAGGCCATAGCGCTGAGGAGGTGGCGGAATCGATTCGCCGCTGGAAACGCCTGACGGTCTATACTCGCAACCAGATGGAGGATATCCTGGTCGGCAAACTGATCGCCACCTCGGCCAAACAGATTTTCATGTTCCTGGTGATCCTTTCGATTGTCAGCGCGGCCATTGTCGCCTTCATCATCTACACCCTGACCCTTGGTAAGATCCGCGAGATCGCCGTGCTCAAACTGATTGGGACCAAGAACCACACCATTGTCGGACTGATCATGCAACAATCCCTCGCCTTGGGCGTGATCGGCTTCGTGGTAGGAAAGATATCAGCCACTTTGTTGATGGCGCCGATCTTCCCGAAATATGTGTTGCTGGAACCCCTCGACTCGGTGTTCGGGTTCGGCGCCGTGGCGGTGATCTGCATTCTTGCGAGCCTCATCGCCATCCGTGCCGCGCTAAAGGTCGATCCGGCCGAGGCCATAGGTGGTTAACATGACTGGAAAAGGTATTCTTATCGAAGGCATAAAGAAACGCTATGGCAGCGGCGACACCGCCGTCGATGCCTTGAAAGGTGTAGACATGCAGGTGACCGCGGGTGAGGTGATCGGTCTGGTAGGCCCTTCAGGATCCGGCAAGACCACCATGCTCAAGTGCCTCGGAGCGGTGATCGAACCGACCGCCGGACGCATGACCATCGGCGATGAGTTGATCTATGACGACGGCTGGAGAATCAAGGACCTGCGCACTCTGCGGCGCGACCGGATCGGGTTCGTGTTCCAGGCCCCCTACCTGATCCCTTTTCTCGATGTCACCGACAACGTCGCTCTGCTGCCGATGCTGGCCGGGAGATCCAACGCCGAAGCCCGGAAGCGGGCGGTAGAGTTGCTGGAGGCGTTGGACGTCGCCCATCGTGCCCAGGCCATGCCGTCGCAACTCTCCGGCGGCGAGCAGCAGCGTGTGTCTATCGCGCGGGCGTTGGTCAACCGGCCGCCGGTAATTCTTGCCGATGAACCCACCGCGCCATTGGACAGCGAGCGAGCGATGGCGGTGATCCGCATTCTCAACCAAATGGCCCGCCAATACGAGACGGCCGTCATCGTCGTCACCCATGACGAGAAAATCATCCCGACCTTTAAGCGCATCTATCACATCCGGGACGGACGCGCGGTGGAAGAGACCGGCGAAGGAAGGGCATTCGAATGAGAGCGACGCTATCGGTAACGAAAGGCCCCATGGAACTCCTGCACCCCTTCCACCGTGCGACAGGGCTCATCTGTGCCCTATTACTGTTTGCTGGTTGCGCGACGGGCCCGAACTTCACACCACCGGCCGCGCCAAGAGCCACCAGTTACGTCAGTCAGTCTTCGCCGCTACTCCTATCCGCCACCGCCACAGGTATCGTGCAACGGATAGCCGAAGGTGTTCCGGTTGAATCGCGCTGGTGGCAAGCATTCGGGTCGCCGACGCTTGACGCGCTTGTCGAGGAGGGTTTGCGAGCCAGTCCCACCGTGGAGGCGGCGGAGTTTACTTTGCGTCAAGCCCGACACACCTACGAGGCGCGGGCGGGGTCAACACGGTATCCGCAGGCGAATGCCAGCCTGAGCGGAGGACGCAAATCCGTCAACAACGCCGCCATGGGACAGACAGGCGGTGAAAACACCTTCAATCTTTACAGTGCATCGGTCAACGTGCGTTATGATTTCGATTTGTTCCGTGGCAATCGTCGTGCGCTCGAAGCGCTTGCCGCGCAAGCTGATTACAGACGTTTTCAACTCGAAGGGGCCCGCCTGACTTTGGCGGCCAACGTGATAGCCACGGCCATCGATCAAGCACGCTTGTCCGCGCAGATTGAGATCACGGAGCGAATTCTGAACGCTCAGACGGAACAACTTGCCTTGACGCGCCGCCGCGTCGAACTGGGTTCCGCAGCGGACGTCGACGTGCTGGCGCTTCAAACACAGATGGAACAGACTCGCGCAGGCATTCCGGAACTGCGCAATGGCCGTGATCAGGCAAGCCATTTGCTGGCCATGCTGATCGGTCAGACCCCGTCCGCGACGAACGTTCCCCAGTTCACGCTCACGGATTTCAAATTGCCGCCAGAACTGCCCTTACAAGTGCCGTCCGAATTGATACGCCGCCGCCCGGACATCCGGGTATCAGAGGCCCTGTTGCATGCCGCTTGCGCGGAGCAGGGCGTGGCCGTATCCAAGCTCTATCCACAGATATCACTCAGCGCCGATGTCGGTGTGCAGGCGCTTACCATGGACAAATTGTTCAATCCCGGTTCTTTGATCTGGAGTCTGGGCGGGCAATTGGCGCAACCCCTCTTCAACCGGGGGCTCCGCGCCGAGGCTCGTGCCGCTGAAGCCGGTTTTAACGCCGCGTCAGCCCACTATCGGGAAACCGTCTTACAGGCATTCCGCGACGTGGCCGATGTATTGCGCGGGCTCAACCACAATGCGCACGCATTGACGGCGACAACGGCCGCCGCCAGTTCGGCCCAGGATACGCTCGGCCTCGTGCAGAAACGGTATGCCATGGGCGCGGCCAACTTTCTCGAAGTGCTGGCGGCGCAGCAGGTGGTGGAATCGAGTCGCATGGACCTGCGCGCCGCTCAAGCACGACGACTGATCGATACCGTTATGTTCTACTCTGCCATGGGAGGTGGATGGAAGGATGACGGTGAGACAGGGAAGGAGTGACATGACAAGGGTGCTATGTGCAGCAGCGTGGGCCGCATTGATCGTGACAACAAACGTATCAGGAGGACAGGAGATGAAGAACGTATTCATGGACATTCCGTACACCGAAGGGCAGATGGGGAAGCGACAGCTCGTTGACGAGAAATACCTGCTGGTCATGCAGGTCGCCCTCAAACCGGCTCAGCAGGTGCCGGCGCACAGAGCAAATTCAAATGTCCACTTGCTGGTGGTGGAAGGCCAGATCACAGTGACATTGGCCGGTCAGGACGTGATCGCTGCCAAGGGCACACTCGTCCCGGTAGCATTCAAGACCCTCATGAGCATTAGGAATGCCTCAACGAAAAACGCATCTTTCCTGATCTTAAAGACACCGAACCCCAGCGAGATGACGCACTGAGGAGGTCAAATGACTGCAACTGAAGTTCTCAAGCATGAGCATCAGGCTATTCTGATCGTGATTGGCGCGGCCGAGAAGGAAGCGTCGGCCATCGGAAAGACGGGCAAGATGCACGCGGACACGATCCGCCAGATGGCCGACTTCCTCAGGAACTTTGTGGATCGCTGCCATCATTCCAAGGAAGAGAAGCATCTGTTCGCCGTGATGCACGCACACGGGATGCCGATGGACAGCGGTCCCTTGGCTGTCATGCTCCGCGAGCACGAGCAAGGTCGCGTGCATGTCCGCGCCATCGCGGAGGCGGTCGGAAAGACGGGAATCCCGTTCGCCGCCAGCGCACGAAAGGTGAAAGAGGAGCTATCCGCTTACGCCGCGCTTCTTCGCGGTCACATCGACAAGGAGGACAACGTTCTCTATCCGATGGCGGACCGCCTTCTCACGGCAGATGAACAGACCGCTCTGACGCAGGCGTTCGAGCGCGTCGAGTCCGAGGAAATGGGATCATGCGTCCACGAGAAATACCACGAGTGGATTGAAACGCTGGTGCAGGAGTAGGCATTGCCTGCCTCCGGCGATGGGGACGGGGGCGATGGCAGTCAACCAAGAGAAACTCACCCCACAGAAAGGCAGGAGCGACGATGAAACGAGGTATTAGGATGTTGCTGGCGACGGTCGGAGTGGTGATGGGACTGGCTTTTCTCATGCCGTCTACGGTTTGGGCGCACTGCGACACGATGAACGGTCCGGTCATCCCCGAAGCCAAGGCGGCGCTTGAGAAGGGCGACGTGACGCCCATTCTGAAGTGGGTGAAGAAGGATAAGGAAGAGGAGATCAAGGCCGCGTTTGCGCAGGCGGTCGCGGTTCGCGCCAAGGGGCCGGAAGCGAAGGAACTTGCTGACAAGTACTTCCTGGAGACGCTGGTGCGGATACATCGGGCTGGCGAAGGCGCACCCTATACCGGCATCAAGGATGAGCCCGTTGAGCCGATTGTCGCGATGGCCGATCAGGCACTGGCCGACGGCTCGGCGGACGAGATGATCAAGAAGATGAGCGCGCACATGGCCCATGCCGTTCAGCAGAAGTTCCAGAAGGCGATGGACGCCAGGAAGAACAAGGACAAGAGCGTGGACGCTGGACGTGAGTTCGTGGATGCCTATGTGATCTACATGCACTATGTGGAAGGTATCCACGATGCGATCATGTCTGCCGGTGCGCACGGGCATGCGGAGGCGGCGACGGCAGGACACACGGAAAAGGCAGAGCCCAAGGAACACGCCCATTGAGGCAATCGAGAGCAACCTGGTGATGGCGGACACGTCTGCCGCCGCCAGGCTGAACGGAGGTGCGATGCTGTCCGCCGAGTGACGGCTTCATTGTCGCACTGCGGGGAGATTGCGCTCGCCTCTGTCTTCAGCAACCGACGTCATCTCTTGATCGAACGTCAACCCCTTCCACAACCGCCGCTGCTTGCGCCATTCGAGTTCGGCGGCGATGGGGCGGATGTGCGTCTCGCGGATCGGATCGCGGCCCTTGACGGTGCGCGGCAGGAAGAGGAGCGCCTCCTGAATCTCCGGCGCGAGCTGCAGCAGGTTCATGATCTGCGTGACGCGGGCGCGTTTCCGGGACGCCACCGCGCCCGCCTACGACGCCGTCGTTCCGGCCAGCCGGGGCTGGAGCCCGGCGGTGCCGCCGCGGGGGTATTTCGGGTGAATGCATGACGCAGCCATGCCGGACGGTGCCTCCGCCAAACAGGAGGGGACTGTCGGGCGCTGTTCAAACCCCAAAGCTTTCTCGCCCCGCCCGGCGCGGGCTTGGCGCGCCGAAGCGCGAAGGCGGTTCCGTTCAACGGCATTTTATCCCCCGTGCGGCAAAAAACCGCTTGTCACCAAGCCTCGGCCGTCCTACACTTGCCGCACGAGGGATAAAACGCTATTCGTTCGGCAGAGGCAAGGAGCGATGGATGAACTGGTTGCAGAGGTTGTTCGGTCGAAGGACTGAAAACGATGTCGCTTTGTTGAAGGCCAGTGGTGACGGTGACTTGAAAAGAGTCCAAGAATTGCTAGCGGCTGGGGCAAATGTCAATGTAAGTACCTCTACGGGGACAGCGACAGCGACGGCACCAACGATGTGCTGACAATCACCG
>CAYPJN010000206.1:0-5376 GCA_964411055.1 uncultured Lentisphaerales bacterium
CGACGCAATTCCCGAACCGACGTCCTCAGGGCTGCTGCTGGCCGGCATCGCCGCCGCCCTGCTGCGCCGCCGCCGCTCGCGGATCGGCGGTGACGGATGATCGGTTCTATACGTCACACCCGCACGCGACGGTCACGCCCTGATCGCCGAGCGCGCGCTGCACCTTGGCGATGTCGACCGCGCGCAGGCCCACCCCGTCGCGGATCGCGGTGACGGCCGCCGTGGCGGCTCCCTGCCCGATGTTGACGCAGATCGGCATGACGCGGAACGACGAGTGCGCCTTGTGCGTGCCGGAGATGCTGCGGCCGGCCAGCAGCAGGCCCTCGATGCCTTGCGGCAGTAGGCAGCGGTAGGGTATGGTGTATTTGCCCCGGGCCTTGAAGTGCTTCTGCGCCCCGTCCTTGTCGAGGCCGGCCCCCGATACGTTGTGGATGTCGAAGTTGAAGCTGCACCGCGTCGCGATCCAGTCGTCGAAGACGCGCGCCTCGACGATGTCCTCGGCGGTCAGGGTGTAGTCGCCGATGAAGTGCCGCGTTTCGCGCACGCCCATCAGCGAGGCGGCGCTGACCAGGAAGCAGCGCTCGTAGCCCGGGATCTTCGCGCGCAGGAAGGCGACGATCAGATCGATCTGGCGGCGGCAGGCCAACTCGGCCCGCGTGAGGTCCTCCGCTCGCGTGCCGTCGATGCCGGTCTGGTTGGTCATGTTGACCGTGACGATGCCGGGGAGCGACGACGGATAGAGCAGCACGTGGCCGGCGGGATGCGGCAGGCAGGCGCGGCCGAGGTCCTGGATGCGCCCGCCGGGAATCTCGAAGTTGGTCTCGAAGCTGCCCGGAAAGACCGCGCGTCCATAGTCCACGCCCGCGACCTTGAACATGAGCGTCACGGGCTGCATGCCGCCGTCCGTCTCGCGTCCCTTCCGGAAGGGGGCGCCGGCGCGCGCCGCCACATCGCCGTCGCCCGTTGCGTCGATCACGCAGGCGGCGCGCCAGGCCTGGCGTCCGTCCTTGTTCTCGGTGATCACGCCGGCCACCGTGCCCCCCTCCATGAGCGGGGCGGAGACGCAAGTGTAGAGCAGCAGGTCGACATGCGCCTCCTGGAGCATCTCGAGCATGATCAGCTTGAGCTTCTCCGGGTTGATGATGTGCGGGCCGGGGTACGTCTCCTCGGGCCCCGGCCGCGACTCGCGGTCCAGGATCTCGCGGTAGAGGGGGCCCTCCGTCGCGCCGGTCCAGTGGCTCATCAGGCCCGAGGTGGCGATGCCGCCCACGGCATGGGCCTGCTCGATCAGCAGCGTGCGCGCCCCCAGGCGCCCGGCGGTGACGGCCGCGGCAAAGCCGGCGGGACCGGCGCCGGCCACAACAATGTCGTAGCGGCCTGCAACCGGCGTGGCGAGCGTTTCGTGAAGCGTCTCGGCGTTGGCTGTCATGCGGAAAGGGTAGCAGGACGGCGCCGCCGCGGCAACGCAGAAGCGTGCCCGGCGCTCGCCTTCTCTTTCCGTGCCTGCTATACTGGAGCGCATGGCAACGCCACGCATGTCATACGGTTGCAAGCTGACGGGCGAGCAGCGCGAAAAGCTCGTCGCGCTCCTCGAGGCCGGCAACTACCGCCCGGTCTCCGTGCCGCATACCGTCGTGGCCGTGGACGGCCCCGGTTGCCGCATCAACCTTTACACCAGCGGCAAGCTCCTCGTGCAGGGCAAGGGCACGGAGGATTTCGTGGTCTTCACGCTCGAGCCGCAGGTGCTGGGACAGGCGGCGCTGGGCTACGAGGAGCTCCTCGATCCCGGCGCCACAGCCCCGCACATGGGCATCGACGAAAGCGGCAAGGGCGACTTCTTCGGCCCGTTGGTCGTCGCGGCCGCCTACTCCGACCCCACCCTCGCCAAGGCCATGGAGCAGATCGGGGTCAAGGACTGCAAGAAGCTCTCCGACAAGCAGGTCTTCGCCATCGGCGCCCGGCTGCGCGCGCTGCTGGGCGCCAACCGCTTCAAGCTGGTCGCCATCGGCCCCGAGACCTACAACCGGCTCTACGCCAAGATCCGCAACGTCAACCGCCTGCTGGCCTGGGCGCACGCCCGCGCCATAGAGAACCTCCTCGCCGGCGTCCCGGGCTGCCCGCGCGCCGTCGCCGACCAGTTCGGCGCCGCCCACCTGATCACGCGCTCGCTGATGCAGAAGGGACGTTCGATCGTGCTCGAACAGCACCACAAGGCGGAATCGGACATCGCCGTGGCGGCGGCCTCGGTGCTGGCGCGCGAGCACTTCCTGGCGGCCCTGCGGCAGCTCGGCCAGGCGCACGGAACGACCCTGCAGAAGGGCGCGTCGGACGCCGTCCGGCAGACGGCGGTCGAGCTCGTGCGCGCCAAGGGCCCACGCATCCTCGTGAGCGTGGCCAAGTGCCACTTCCGCACCACCGACGCCGTCCTCGCCGCCGCCGGCGCCGGCCGCGCCGACCTGGGCGAGTTCGGGGCCGCCGTCTCGCGCGGCGCCGCGGACGGAACGCCTCCCGAAGCGCCCGCGCCCGACGCCTCCACCGCCACCAGTCCCGAGCCATGAGCGCCCTCCTTCTAGCCACCAACCTCTTCTTCCTGCTGCTCTGGATACGCCTCTGGCGGCTGGCGGAGCACGAGTTCCACTTCAACCCGCTCCTCTCGGCCCCCACGCGCCTGACGGACCGGATCGTCGAGTTTCTACGTCCCGTTCTGGTTGGCTTGCCGCCCCGCGCGATCACCGCCGTCACTCTGCTCTTCCTGCTGGCCTTCCGCGGCATCCTGCTCGGCAGCCTGGGACGCGACTGGATCATCGCCATCGGATCGAGCTACGCGCGCGCCTTGCCCGTGGGCGACTGGACCGGCTGCATCCTCTTCAGCCTCACCGAGTTCATCGTGTTCCTGATCCGCCTCTGGGGGCTGGCCTTCCTGGTCGCCCTGATGACGCCCGTGCCGCGCAACGACCGCTTGACCCAGGCCTTCCGGTGCTTCACCCTGCCATTCTCGCTGCTGCCGCGCCTCTCCATGGCCCCGGCCATCCTCCTGCTGAACGCGCTGCTGGTGCTCCACCTGCAGCATACGGGACGCACCTTCGCCGGCTCGCTTTCCCACGGCCTGCCCGCCATCGCGGCCACAGTCGACTGGCATGCGCCGCTGCGGGCGGCCATCGGGCTCTCCTGGCTCACGGGACTGGCCCTGGCCGACATCTTCCTCGCGGCCTACGGCGCGATGATGGCCGTGGTCGTCGCCAGCCTCCTGGCCCTCGTCACGCAGAACCGCGGGCTGCAGATGCTGGCGAACGAGGCGGTGCGCTTCCTGCTGGGCGGCTTCAGCCGCCGCCCGCTGATGATCGGCATGATCGACCTGACGCCCCTGGCCTACTTCTTCGTTATGAACATGCTGCACATCGCCAGCACGAACCTGCTGCGCGGACTCATAACGGCGCCATGGAACTGAACTGGCTGCGGGAGGAGCGCGGAGGCGTGGTGCTGACCGTCAAGGCGACGCCGCGCGCGCGCGCCAGCGGCGTGGCGGGCATCGATGGCGATTGGCTCCGCGTGCATCTGCAGGCGCCGCCCGTCGACGGCAAGGCCAACGAGGCTTTGGTGCGCTGGCTGGCCGGCGCGCTGGGCGTGCCGCGGGGCGCGGTCGAGATCGTCGCCGGCGCCGCGGCGCGCGTCAAGCGCGTGCGCGTGCGCGGCTGCTCGGCGGCGCAGGTCCGCGCCGCGTTGAAGCTGTGAGACAACTGCCTCTTGACGGCAATGGCCCCGTTGTGCGAATGTGTGGCATCCGGCAGAGCGACCGCGCCGGAACAGCAGGCATCCCCCGGCGGCCGCCATCCCACATCCGTTCCTGAAACCCGGCGGGGCCCGCGCCCCCCACTGGAGATGCAATCTTGACGCAAGCCCGATCGACCGTGATGGACTACGTGCGCATCGCGCGGGTCGACCACTGGATCAAGAACCTCTTCATTCTGCCCGGATTCGCCGTGGCCGTCTTAATGCTCGATCCCCGGCCCGCGCTGGACACCGGCCTCTGGATCCGCCTGGCCGCCGCGCTGCTGGCGACGTGCCTGGCCGCCTCGGCCAACTACGTGATCAACGAGTGGCTCGACGCGCGCTTCGACCGCTTCCATCCGACCAAGAAGCACCGCCCCGTCGTCGTGTCCGACGTGAAGTTCGGCTGGGTCATGGCCGAGTACGCCGGACTGGCGGTGGCGAGCCTGGCGCTGGCCCTGATGGTCAACCCCTACTTCGCCGCGACGGCTGCCTGGCTGCTGGCCATGGGCGTCGTCTACAACGTGGCGCCCCTGCGCACCAAGGACGTGCCGTTCCTCGATGTCCTGTCGGAATCGGTCAACAACATGATCCGCATGCTGCTGGGGTGGTTTGTCGTGACCTCGGACCGGCTGCCGCCCAGCAGCATCCTGCTCGGCTACTGGATGGGCGGGGCCTTCCTGATGGCGGCCAAGCGCTTCGCGGAGTACCGCATGATCGGCGATCCGGCGCTGGCGGGGAGCTACCGCAGGTCGTTCCAGTTCTACACCGAGGCCTCGCTGCTGGTCTCGACGGCCTGCTACGCCATGTGCTCGACCTTCTTCGTCGGCATCTTCCTGCTCAAGTACAAGATCGAGCTGCTGCTGGCCGTGCCGTGCCTGATCGCCCTCTTCTGCAAGTACCTGGAGATCGCCTACAAGGAGGACTCGGCGGCCCAGAAGCCCGAGAAGCTCTACCGCGAGCGGGGGCTGATGGCCTGGTGCGCCGCCTTCATCGCCGTGCTGGCGCTCGCGCTGCTGGTCAAGCTTCCCTGGCTCGAGGTCTTCATCGGCATCGAGCTGCAGCACCTGCCGCGCTTCGCCGCCTGATCCGCGCCCCGCACCGTGATCCCGCATCCCGACAGCGCGCCGACGCCACCCCGGGACGAACCCCGGCGAGGACTCCGCCCGCGCATCGCCGCGGTCCTCCCCGCGCTCCTCTGCCTGCTGACGGCGGCGGCCTGCATCCTGGCCCTGACCTGGCCCTGGTGCCTGCACTTCGAGGGTTTCTTCCTCGACCACTGGGATCCGCCGTTCCACGCCTGGAAGCTGGAAGTCATGGCGCGCAAGATCCTCGACGGGGATTTCGGCTTCCGCAACCGCGAGACGACGCTCTTCTACCCCTACTCCGGCACGCTTTACTACGAGGCGCTCACCTGGCCCGCCGCCCTGGCGGCCGCCCTGCTGACGGGCCTCACGCGCGCCGCACCCGAGTGGATCTACCACGTCGTCCTGATCGCCTTCTGGTCCCTCTCGGCGCCCTGCCTGCGGCGCCTCCTGCTGTCGCTCGGCGTCGGCCGTGGAGCGGCCTTCGCCGGCGGCCTGCTCTTCTGCATCCTGCCCTACCGCC
>CAYPJN010000207.1:0-4285 GCA_964411055.1 uncultured Lentisphaerales bacterium
TCTTCCACTTTCCCTCGCTCCACTCTGCCACACCCCCGGTCGCTAACCGATTACTATGCTCTCCGCTTTCGCCCTTGTGTTTCGGGTGGGGGGGGGGTAAAATGTAATTCAATGTTTGAAGCTTAATGGGGGCGGTTTCATCCGGCACCCGTCCGAAACGGGCGGGCACCGGAGGTGTTGCCTGATCACGTCGAACACGAGGGAAAGGCCATGAATATCATTGCTGGAGCCAGGACGGCGGTTGTGGTGGCGGCGCTGGCGCTGGGCGCGGGTGGGAGCGCCGTGGCGGGGGATGGTTTTTTAACAAACTTCGCGCACCGTTGCGTGTTCGCCTTCTCCGGCTACGACGGCGCTGCGCCGCTGACGAACTTCCCGGCGCTGGTGCGGCTCGTGGAAGGGAAGGGGGACTTTTCCTACGCGGAATGCCTCGCGCCGAACGGCAGGGATGTGCGCTTTTCGCTGGGGAACGGCATTGAGCTGCCGAGCGAGTGCGTGGCGTGGAACCCGACGGGCACGAGCGAGTTCTGGGTGCGCATCCCCGTGCTCACAAGCCGCACGCGGCTCTATGTCCACTGGGGCCATGCCGCCGCGCCGATCCGCGATCCTTCCGCCCTGGTCTGGGACGCCACCTACACGGGCGTCTGGTCGCTGGAGGACGCCGGATCCGTGGTGAAGGACTCCTCGCTGCTCGGCAACCACGGCGGCGCCGTTTCAGATTCCGCCCGTGCGGCGGGCGCGGTGGGGGCCTGCCGCCAGTTCACGAACACGGGGAAGGACAACGTCCAACTCGGCCATGGAGCGAGTCCGGCCACCTTCCGCTCGTCGGACTTCACGTATGAATGCTGGTTTAAGCTGGCAATTTATCCGTCCACGTACATGACGCTTATGAGCCACTGCGCAGCAACCTATAACGACGGCCGTGCGCTCCAGGTCACCTCCGCCGGCAAACTCGCCACCTACCGCGAGGGGAACGCGAGCGTGAAGGCGGTTCCGACGAACGAGTGGCACCACGCGCTCTGGACGAAGCACGGCACCACCTGGAGACTCTACCTGGACGGCGTCTACCAGGGCGCCAAGACGTCCTCCAACCCTGCCGGAGCAACCGACACGTTGTGCTTCGAGCTTGGCCATTGCCGCGGATCGAATGCCCAATGTGCGAACACCGCCTATCTCGACGGCTCGCTCGACGAGGCGCGTGTCTCGAACCGGGGGCGGAGCGCGGACTACGCCCGGGCCGTGTGGCTGAACGTCGCCTCGAACGACGTGTTCCTCGCCGTGGCGCCGGCGGGCGGCGTGCTCGCGGTCGTTTCAGATGCCGATCTGCCGCCCGGGACCGTCTTCTCGCCCGCGCTCGGCACGCACGATCCCGCGAGCGGGATCGACGCCGCCGCGCCCGCGTCCGTCGAGCAGAACGGTGTGAAGTGGACCTGCACCGGCTGGACGCTTCACGGGGACGGCGATGCGGCCGCGTCCGGCGGCGGAAACGCGGTGTCGACCAACTGGCCGGCCGGCTGCGCGGATGCGGTGCTCACCTGGCGGTGGCGGCGGCAGTACGCGGTGACGCTCGCCGCCGGCGACGGCGGCTCGGTGTCGCCGGCCGGCACGGCGTGGTACGACGCGGGGACGAACCTCGCCGTCCTGGCGACGCCGGCGGACGCCTCCAGTGCGTTCTACGCCTGGGGCGGCAACTGCCCCACGCTCGAAGTCTTCTCGGCGTCGTTCACGCTCCCGGTGGACGGGCCGCGCGAGCTCGCCGCGCAGTTCGCCACGGCCTGGTATGTGCGGCCGGAGCAGGACGGCTATTCGGACGGCAACGACGGGCTCTCCCCCGGCCAGGCCAAGTGCACGGTGGAGGGCACCCTGGCCGCGATCGCCGCGGCGGCCGCGTACCCGTCGGTCGTGCTGGTGGACGACGGCACCTATGCGCTCACGAACGCGGCGGGCATCTCCACCTACGCGGCGACGCTCGCGGAACGCGTGGCGATCCGTTCCCTGAACGGCCCGGGAGGGGCGGTGTTCGACTTCGGCAACGTCAACAAGCGCCGCGGTTTCTATCTGAACCACTACGGCGCGGTGCTCGACGGGCTCGTTTTCATCCGGGCGAAGGCGGACGACTGGAACTACTACGGTGTGGCCGTGAATGCCGCGAAGGGGCACGTGCGGAACTGCCTGGTGCGGAATTCCACCGTCGGCAGCAGCAACGACTCGATGATCAACCTCGACGGCGGCTGGATGAAGGGCACGCTGTTCACGGGCATTTCGCGTTCCGGAACCGGCACGGGTGGTTGGCCCTTCACGGCGGCGCTGCCGACACTGGTGGAGGGATGTGTCGTCTCGAACAACACCAGTCACTGCGGCGGCCGGAGCGCCGGCGTGGTTCGCAACTCGCTGTTCGCGGACAATGCCGGCACGGGTTCCGGCGGAGGACTCATTCTGAACGGGAGCGGATCGCTCGCCCAGAACTGCACGTTCGCGAACAATTCGCTCTCGAGTGCCGGATCCTACGGCGGCGGCGTGTACGGCGGCTCCGGCAACCGCCTCTGCCTGAACTGCGCCTTCGCCGGCAATTCAGTGCCCACCGCCGCGAACGGCATGGACTTCTACAACGTGCGGCTCCTGAACGGCCTTTCCGCCTACGCCGACCCGGTGAACGGATGCGTGGTTGGAACGCCGACCTTCGCCGACGCCGGGACGGGCGACTACCGTCCGACGGGGGTCTCCGCCACGATCGACCGGGGGGGCTACACGCCGGAGGCGTTTGTACCGGGAGCGGCCGACGTTGACGGCCACCCGCGTGTCCGCAACGGGGTTCCGGACATCGGCTCGCACGAATACTTCCCGAGCGGCGACGAGCCGTTCGCCGTGAGCGTGGCCGCGGACCAGCTCACCGGCACGGATTCCCTCACGGTTCACTTCACCGCCGTGGTGGCGGGTGCGGAAGACTTCTCCTGCTACTGGGATTTCGGCGACGGCGGAACCTCCGTGGCGGCGAATCCGTCGCATACCTTCGCGCCCGGCTACTATACGGTGAAGCTGGCGGTGACCAACAACGTCACCCAGGAAGGTAGAAGCTTCGAGCAGGAGGACATGGTGAAGGTGATGCCTTCCCTCTGCTACGTGCGCGCGGTGGGTGAATCGTCGCCCCGGGAACCCTATGCCTATCCGGAGACCGCGGCGAACACGCTGCGCGAGGCCGTCCTGGTCGGACCGCGGAGGATCGACGTCGGCGAGGGTTTCATCAGCGCCGGATCGGACAGCGTGGTCAGCTACACGCTGATGGACATTGCGGGCAGGGGGCCGGACAAGACGGTCATCTCCGGACAGCGGATCACGCTCCAGGTTGCCGGCTCCAGCATCCGCGGTCTCTGTGTTTCCGGAGCCCCCGCCGCCTGGAACGCATCCGCCGTGAACCTCTCGTCCGGAACCATGATCACGAACTGTCTGGTCACGGGATGCCCGTCCTACAACCAAGGGGGCATCAGGCTCACGGGCGGCGCGGCGTTCGACTGCACGGTGCGGAACGGCACCATCCAGGATCCGGCCCAGCATTCCAACGCCGGAATCTACATGGATGGTAGTTCCGTGATCGAACGGTGCATCGTGTTCGGAAACACCGGGTACGGTTTCAGGCTGGAGGCCGTTTCACCGATCATCCGCAACTCCCTCGCGTACGGCAACAAGCACGGGGGCGTATATTCCACCGGTGCGGGCAGGATCGAGAACTGCACCCTCGTTTGCAACACCAACGGCACCAGCGCCTTGCGGGCGGGCGGGATCCATCTCGATGGATCCGGCACGGAGATCGTGAACACGGTCCTCTGGGGCAACGTGGGGAAGACGAATGCCGTCACGTGGATCAACGAGGAGACGGCCGTGACGAACGCGGTGACCGCGGAAGTGAACGTGTCCGTGGCCGCGGGCAGGACGGCGTCGTTCTCGCACTGCTGCGCGCCGGAACTGGCGGCGATCGCCTCCGGCACCGTGACGGTGGATGCCGGCGTGACCGCCGATCCGAAGTTCAATTTCGGCGCCAAAGCGTCGCTGCCGTACTGGGGCCTTCTCAACGGCTCCCCGTGCCTCAACGCGGGCGTGGAGGCCGAATGGATGGAGGACGCCGACGACCTCGCCGGCGCACCGCGCATCCGCAACCGCGTGCCCGACATCGGCGCCTACGAGGGCGAGCTCCCCGGCGGCGCGGTGTTCATCATCCGGTGAGGCGGGGTGCGGTCCGACTTCGTTGCCCTTCAGCCTGTTGCCCTTCAGCCTTGCCCCGCCGGGCGGAATC
>CAYPJN010000207.1:4295-5373 GCA_964411055.1 uncultured Lentisphaerales bacterium
CCCGCGGCTCTAGCGTTGCGACAAAGCTTCTAGATCAGCATTGCCCCCCCGACCCCTTTCCCTTCACCCTTGCCTCGCCGGGCGGAATCCGGCATACTTTCCACATCAATCCTGAACCAGGGAGCTTCTCGATGAAACGCATCTTCCTCTTTGTCGTCACCAACCTCGCGCTGATGCTGGTGCTCTCGGTCGTCTGCATGCTGCTGGGGGTGGATCAGAATACCTTCGCGGGGCTGCTGGCCTTCGCGCTGATCTTCGGCATGGGCGGGGCCTTCATCTCGCTGTTGCTTTCCAAGCAGATAGCCAAGTGGTCGACCCGCGCCAAGACCATTGATGGTCGCGAGGGTGAGACGGAGGGCTGGTTGATCCGCACCGTCGAGCAGCTCGCCCGCCAGGCAGGCATTAGCATGCCCGAGGTGGCCATCTATCCCGGCGATCCCAACGCCTTCGCAACGGGCGCCTTCCGGAACCGCGCCCTGGTGGCGGTCTCGACGGGGCTGCTTAACAGCATGCGCCCGGCGGAGATCCGCGCCGTCCTGAGCCACGAGATCGGGCACGTGGCCAATGGCGACATGGTCACCATGACCCTGCTGCAGGGCGTGCTAAACGCGGCAGTGCTGCTGCTGGCGCGCGTGATCGGCTTGGCGGTGGACCGGATCGTTTTCAACACGCGCCGCGGGGTGGGCCTCGGCTACCACCTCACGCGCATGTTGCTGCAGATGGTGCTGGGTATCCTGGCCTCGATCATCGTCATGGCCTTCTCGCGGCGGCGCGAGTTCGCAGCGGACGCCAGCGCGGCGCACTACCTCGGGTCGCCCGCGGACATGATCGCCGCCCTGCAACGCCTCGGCGGGCTGGTTCCGGGCGAGCTGCCGGCCTCCATGAAGGCCTTGGGCATCGGATCGCGCGGCAGTATGGCGACACTGTTCGCGTCGCACCCGACCCTCGATGCGCGCATCGAGCGTCTGCGCGCGCTGACGCTTGCGCCGTCTTGACGGAATGGCACACCTTTGGGTATAGTTTCCGCCTTTCACGAGGCCCTGGCAACGCCTCCTTAACCTAAAACGTTAACCAACGG
>CAYPJN010000208.1:0-2107 GCA_964411055.1 uncultured Lentisphaerales bacterium
AACCGAGTCCCTGGGCGCGCCAGACGGCATGCAGGACGCAGGCGCGGACGCCGTCCAGGTCGCGTCCGGCCGGCAGCGAGGCGTCCGGCAGGCTGTACTGCGAGCTGACGTTCTCGCACCCGCCGCCCTTGAGCAGCAGCCAGAGGCGGATCTCATCGGTGACGGCGCCGGTCTCGATATGCAGGACCGGCGCGCCCGGGGCCAGGTTGTCGTCGCGCGAGGTGTCGCCGGGCATCCCGATCGTGTTGCGTCGCAGGAAGCCGCGTCGGGTGCTCTCGGCGACGGCCGCGCGGATGCCTTCAGCCATGGGCGCCGGGTCGAAGCCGGGCGGCGTCTCGATCCAAAAGGTCAGTGTGCCGGTGTCCTGGCAAAGGGGGGAGGGGACGGTGCAAGCTAGGTCGGCATTCTCGACCAGGGTGCGTAGGATCGATGCGGCGGACGGATCCTCGCGCGGCTCTTCGGCGGCGCCCTCGATCGCCGCCATGATGTCGTCGGGCAACTCGGTGGAGGTGCGGCGGATCAGCTCGACGACTGTTTCGGTCCAGGCCGGGGCGTGTCGCGGCGCGCGGGCGGCGTTCATTGGCGGTCCTCCCGGTGATAGCAGCCTTCCGCACCCAGGGCGACGAAGATCGGCTGCAGCAGGGCGTCGGGCACATTGAGCAGCCCCGTGCCGGTGCCCATCCCGGTGTCGGGACGCGCCTGCCTGCCGTGGTAGTCCGAACCGCCCGAGACGATCAGCCCGTGCCTCTTCGCCAGGCGCAGGTAGTCGATCGTCTGTCCGGCATCGTGCGTCGTGTAATAGGCCTCGATGCCCGCCAGACCTTCTGATTTGAGGAATTCCACGCCCGCATCGAGCTGCTGCGGGTCGGCAATCCAGGTGCCGGGATGAGCGAGGATGGCGATACCGTGCGCCTGACGGATCAGTTGGAGGGCCGCGGGGGGCTCGAGCCGGTAGCGGTCAACGTAGGCGGGTGCGCCCTTGGCCAGAAAACGGTCGAAGGCCTCCTGCACCGTGGCGACCCAGCCGCGGGCAACCATGGCCTGCGCGATGTGTGGGCGTCCAATGACATCCTCGCCGGCCAGGGCCGCCACCTCATCCCATTCCAGCGGGTGCCCTAGATCCCGCAGGCGTTCGAGGATGCGGTGGTTGCGCCACGCGCGTCCGTCCCGCAGGCAACCGAGCGCCTCATTGAGCGCGCCGCAGTCAGGATCGATACCCAGGCCGACCAAATGCAGGGTGCCCGACGGTACCTCGGCGCTCAGCTCAACGCCGGCCAGGCCGGTTAGGTGGTGGGCGCGGCAGGCTTCGATGAACGCGGGCACGCCGAGGACATTGTCATGGTCGGTCAGGGCCAGGGCCGTCAGCCCAAGTTGCCGGGCAAGGCACACCAGTTCCTCCGGCGTCTCGGAGCCGTCGGAAAAGCTGGAATGGGTGTGCAGGTCGATCATGCCGGACGGTGCCTCTCAGTTGGATATCTCATAGGCCGCCCGCGCCTGTACTGGGGTCACGGCGGCGAAATGGGCGGCGATGGCGGTGTCGTATTCCGCCGTGTGGCGGAAGGCCTTGCGCATGAGATTGAACCTCGTCTCGAGGCCGAACGCGCCCTTGTGCGCCGCCAGTTCACCGGAGAGCGCGCCGTAGTCGGCCGGATCCGTGACCGCGGCAACGCGCAGGTAGTTCTTGGCGGCGGCGCGCACCATGCAGGGGCCGCCGATGTCGATGTTGGTGCGCGCCTCCTCGGGCGTGACTCCGGCCCGCGCCACGGTCTGGCGGAAGGGGTATAGGTTGACGACGACCATGTCGATGGCCACGGCGCCCGTGCGACGCAGGTCGGCCTGGTGGGCGGCGTTGTAGGTCTCGGAGAGCAGGCCCAGGTAGATCTTGAAGTCGAGGGTCTTGACGAGCCCGCCCTGCATCTCGGGCTGGCCCGTGTAGTCCGCGACCGATACGAGGTGCCGGTCGGCGAGCTGCTCGCCGAGGATCTCGCGGATGGCGGCGTGCGTGCCGCCCGTCGAGTAGATGATGACCTCCGGCGCCTGCCCGACGAGGGCGGGCACGAAGGTTGCGAGGCCGGTCTTGTCCGAGACGCTGATCAGCACGTGGCGG
>CAYPJN010000208.1:2117-5356 GCA_964411055.1 uncultured Lentisphaerales bacterium
CGTACGAGATTCAAGGCCATAAAATACTCCTGGAGCGGCGTGAGGCCATACCGTGAGATTGATTATTAGGATTGCAGATTCCCTTTTCATTGGCAAGCCTGCCGGAACCCTGGCAGGCCGAGTACACCTAAACTACGGAGATACGCCCCAATTAACCTTGCCGCTAGCCGTGTTCCTGGGGCATGATACGCTTATGAAAACCACCCCGGAAAACGCCGCTGTCACACTCGCCACGGCCAACGGAATGACCGTGGAGATGCTTTCTGGATGTATCTCCGCGATGACCATCGACGGGCGTTCTCTGGCCGGCGGCGGCGCCTCGGGTTTTGCCGTGGTCGACCAGGCCGATCCCGCCAGGCGCCCGCAGACCTTCGCCACCCTGGCTTCGCCGGACGGCAATCCGCTGCTCTACCGGGGCATCAGCCGCGATGCGGGTCTCGGGATCGAGGCCCGCTTCACGGCGGCGCCGGACTGCATCGCGGTTGACGGCCGGGTGACGAACCTGCGTGATGGCGACCGCGCCCTGGCGCTCTCCTTCTCAATTCCTGTCGACGCCGTGGGCTGGACCTGGGACGACGATATCCGGCGCAGCCGCGCCATCGGCGCGGGCGGAATCGTCGAGCACACTGAACCGGCCGCCTGTGGTTCGGGGCGCATTTCGGTCTACCCGGTCGCGACGGTACATGACGCGCGCAGCGGCCTGGCTCTGGCCATGGATCCGTCGCGGCCGGCCCAGTTCCAACTGGCGTACGACGCCGACCGGCGCTGCCTCGCGCTCAACCTGGACCTGGCGCTGGTGCCGGAAAGCGAGCAATTCCCCGGCGCGGCGCCCTTCGCGTTCATCTTCTACCCCAGCGACCCGCGCTGGGGGTTCCGCTCGGCCTACGAGATTTACATGCGCCACTTCGCAGACGCCTTTGCCGTCCGCTCGCGCGACCAGGGCATCTGGATGCCATTCTCGCTCATCAGCAAGATCGAGGGCTGGCAGGATTTCGGCTTCCGCTACCACGAGGGCGGCGCTCCCGACCACGCCTTCGACCGGCAGCACGGCATCCTGCCGTTCCACTACACGGAACCCTTCACCTGGTGGATGCCGATGCCAGAAGGCATGCCGCGCACCTACGAGGCGGCCCGGGCCGAGCAGCAGCGCATCCTGCGCGAGGGCCAAGGCCGTGGGCGCGACATGGCATCCGCGCTGGAGTCCTCCGCCATGACGGACACCGAAGGGCGGTGGGTGGTTTCCTTCCACAATCTGCCATGGTGCAACGGCGCCTGCTGGACGCTCAACCCGAACCCCGCCCAGACCGCGCAGCCCAACGGCGCCAGCGTCAACTGGAGCCCGGCCCTCTGCGAGGCGCGGCATGGGCCCGGCAGCCTGCTCGCGGGCGAATACATCGACTCCGTCGAGGGCTACACGACGCCCGAGCTCAACTTCCGGCGTGACAATTTCCGCTGGACCACGGTGCCGCTGACCTACGATCCCGTGACGCTCAAGCCCGGCCTCTTCAAAGGGCTGGCGGTCTTCGAGTACGCCCGTCGCCTCTCCGAGGACATGCACCGCCGTGGCAAGCTGCTTTTCGGCAACGGGGTGCCCTACCGATTCTCGTGGCTCGCGCAGCTCTTCGACATCATGGGCACCGAGAGCGTGTGGCTCGACGAGCATGACCGGTACGCGCCGCCGCCCGACAGCCAGATGGCTTTGTGGCGCACCATCTCCGGGCGCAAGCCCTACCTGATGCTGCAGAACACGCGCTTCAAGGCCTTCGATCGCACGATGGTCGATCGCTACCTGCAATACTGCCTCTTCTACGGCATCTATCCGAGCATGTTCAGCGTCGACGCGGCCTCGGATCCTTACTGGGCAGATCCCTCCCTCTACAATCGCGACCGCGATAGCTTCCGGAAGTTCCAGCCCCTGATTCGCGAGGTGGGCGAGGCCGGCTGGCAGCCGGTGACGCGTGTCCGTTCGGACAACCCGGAGATCTTTGTCGAGCGGTATGGAGACGGCACGGGTGACAAGGTGCTGGTCACGCTCTTCAATCCGGGCTTGGAGACGCAGCGCGGCACGCTCGCTTTCGAGATTTCCCTCGGCGCCACCGCCGTCGAACGCGTGACCGGCACCACCCTCGCGCGCGATGCTGCCGGGCGGCTGGCGGTCGAGGTGCCACCGCAGTCCGCGCGCGTGCTGGCCTTTACGGCGGGCTAGCCGGACGCCACTCGATCCGCGCGCCCTCCAGCGCGGCGAGGTCGAGCCAGCCCGCCTGCACTTCCAGCGTCTGGCGGGCGCGCAGGCCGCCCCAGACCATGATGCGTCCCGGCGGCACGCCGGCGACGCTCCGGAGCACGCGCCCGGCACCGTCCATGAAGATCAGGTCCAGCGCGAAGCGCATGCCGACCGTGTGGATCGCCCGGCAGGGTACGATCAGGAGTCCGTGCCCTGCGGGAAGCTCGCTACGCCCCAGCAGCCCCGACATGCGCTCCCAGGGTAATGCCGTTCGCGCCACGCGAGTTACGACGCACCGTTCCCCGCACCACAATGACCCCTGTACCATGAGATCGGCCGGCGCCGCTACTTCGTGGTGGCGGGGGAGGGGGAGGGTGCCGCCGTCGGCTTGAGCGCCGCCAGCTTCTTGAGGTCGAGCTTGCCGACGATCTGCTTGACGGCGTCGAAGCTAAGGCCCTGCGACTCCACCTCGACCGCCACGCGGTCGCCGGTATATATCTGCACCTTGGCCGACTTGTCTTCGCCGTCATACTCCTCGAGGGCCTTGAAACCGGCATAGGTGGCCGTGCGGCGGAAGCCGTTCTCGGTCTCCTCGTCGATCTCCTGCATCGTAACGGCCATCTTGGCCAAAGCGCCAAGGCCGCCGATGTCCGTATACTGGATGGAGAATTTCGCGTCGCCATCGAGGGCCTCGAATTCGGCCTTGGCGACGACCACCTTGAAGCCCATGGCCGTGTTGCTCTCGGTGCCCGCCTTGACCCGCTTGAAGCCGGCGACGGCGTCCTTTTCCGGCAGCAGCGCCCGGAGTTCCTTCGCGTCGACCGCGCCGCCGGCGGCGTTCTTCTCGGCCGCCTGTCCCAGGGCGGCCATCGCCTGCGCCATGGCGGCAGCCGCATCGGCGGGAACCTTCTGGGCCCGTGCCATGCCCGCGCCAACCAGCACCATCATCATCGCCAGCATAGAACGTCCGCAGTGTGAGTTCATGATTTCTCCAAAGGTGCGCCCCGTGCGGCAT
>CAYPJN010000209.1:0-5339 GCA_964411055.1 uncultured Lentisphaerales bacterium
GGCGCGGTGGATCAGCCAACTGCGCGCCGGACTGGCCAAAGCCTCCGTCGCCGTCTATACCCAGGTCTACGAATAAGAGTAACCACCGATGAACATGCATCCGCCAACATTGCTCACGATCGCCGCGACCTGCGTCCTGCTTGCAACCCTCCCCCGCGTAGACGCAAGGGAGCCCCTCGTCTCGCTCGACTTCCAGGACGTGCAGGAGGGCGTCGCCGCTTCCGCAGGACGCAACTACTCGCTCCATCTTGGCGACAGTGTCCGTGTCCTGCCCGGCGGTCCGACCGGCCGCCCGTTCGCCATCTTCGACGGCACCCCGGGCTCGGCCGTGCGCATCGACGCCCGCACGGCGATACCCCAGGCGAAGGGCGACGAGGCCGCGGCGAGCTTCTGGTTCCGCCTCGACGGCCCCGCCGCCAAATGCAACATCGCCTATGGCTTCCGCATCGAAGAATTTAACACCTACCCCGGTGCCTCCTCCTTCGGCCAAATGCCGCTCCGTTTCAATGCGGACCTCAAGCCGACCGATTTCGGTTCCTATGCGCTCTGGAGCCATACCGAGGGCGTGCTCGCGACCGGCGTCTGGCACCACGCGGCCTTCCGCTATTCGATGTCCAACCTTCACTTGAATGTCTGGGTCGACGGCGTCGTACAGAAAGACGCCCGCACCGACCAGGACATTCCGCAGCCGATGAAAGAGTTCCTCACGCTGCCAATGGCCAAGGATTTCCGCGGCGCGCTATCAGATATCCGCCTCTGGAACCACGCGGCTCCCGACGATGAGATTCTCACGATGGATGTCACCGGAGTCGAAGCGCAGGCCACGGCGGCCGAGTTCGAGACCGCGGCCGCGGCCGTGCCATACGCGCCCTTCGCGGCCTGGTGCCGTTCGCGCGCAGCGCGTGTCCGCGATCTTGAAACCGCCAAAAAAGCGCACGTCCGCGACTGGATGCGCATCCAGGAGGGCCGCATCGCGCTGCCATACCTCTCGGCGCGCGCGAAGGAACTCGCCGCCACGCCCGCCGCCGCCTCGCTGGCGGCGCTGCCCGGCCTCCCGCTCGCGATCTACCCCTACGACATGTGGAAGCGCCTGCCCTTCATCCTGCCGCACGACGGCAAGGGCTTGAGCGAGATGAAGCTCGCCGCCACCCCCGGCGAATACGAGGACGCTTCGTTCATGCTATATCCCTTCGCCGCCGCCGAAGCATTCCATATCGTACCGACCAGCCTTGCAGGCCCCGGCGGCGCGGCGATCCCCGCCGCGGCCGTGGACATCCGCGTCGTCAAGTGCTGGTTCACCAGCAGCGGCGGATGGAACTCATACTTTGGCGGCGGCCGCGAGTCCCCGACGCTCTCGCCGGAGCTCCTGCTCCACGACGACGCGCTCGTCAAGGTCGTCCGCGACCAGCGCAAGAACTACATGCGCTGCTCCTACCCGTCGGGCGACCGCTACATCTGGACCAGCCAATACGGCACCTTCGAGAGCATGGAGCCCTTCAACTACAACATCGAGCCTGTGCACGACGCCGCGACCTTCCAGCCCCTGCCGGTCGAGGAGGGCGAATTGCGCCAGTTCTGGATCACGGTCCACGTCCCCTCCAACGCCGCGCCCGGCGCTTACGCGGGCGACCTGCGCTTCACGGTCGGCGGCAAACCCGCGGGCTCGCTGCCCCTCCGTCTCGATGTCCACGACTTCAAGCTCCCACGCGCCGCGACGCGCTACAACCCCGACAAGCCCTTCTACGGCACGTGGATGAACCACATCGACCTCTCGCTCAAGATCGCCGGCGGACACCACCTCGGCCCCGGCAATCACTACTCCAACGCCTGCCGCCGCCTCCTCGCGGAGTACCGCAACATGGCGGCCCACAACATGCTCCATCCGTGGACGGCTTCCTTCGGCGACCGGAGCGATCCGGACTTCGCCAACCGGCAGCTCGACCTAATGGAAGAGGCGGGCCTCGCGACACGGCCGATTTTCGGAGACGCCACCGCCTACGACGGTCTATGGGTGGCCGGCATGCAGCGTGAACGCGAGAAATACCCGAACCAGGACATTTCAGTCGAGGCCAACCCCGAGCTATTTAAGGAACGACGCATCGCCTATTCTAACCAGATCGCCGCCGTGATCGACCGCATCGAGAAGAAGTTCGGCCACCGCGACCTCTACTGCTACGGCGTCGACGAGGCCGGCCCCGGAACCGTGCGGCGCGAAATGCCCTTCTTCATGATCTGCAAGCTGCTCGGCGGCCATCCCTTCATCTCCATGTCACACGCCCAATGGACTTCCTTCGCCACCGACGGCAACGACGTCCCCGCGCGGATCGGACGCTCCAATGCGCGCGCCTGGCACGAGGCCGGCGCGATCGTCACCACCTACGCCGCACCCTTCTCGGGGCCCGAAAACCCCGAACCCTGGCGCCGCAAGGGGATCCGCCTCTACCAGGCGAACTTCGACGGATGCAACGAATACAACTGGTACGAGGGCTGGCACATCTGGAACGACTTCGCCTTCGAGTCGCGCTACAAGCCCTTCTGCATCGTCTACCCGACCGCCGACGGCGTGCTTGACACCGTCGCCTGGGAGGGTCTCCGCGAGAGTTTCGACGACGTGCGCTACCTGACGCTGCTGCGGCGCCTCGCGCGCGTCGCGATGCGCTCCGGCAACCACGACCTCGTCCGCATCGGCAAATCCGCCATCGCCTGGGCCGAGATCATCAACCCCGACAATGTTGTTTTCGCCGACCTGCGCTCCGGTGCGGCGCGGTGGATCAGCCAACTGCGCGCCGGACTGGCCAAAGCCTCCGTCGCCGTCCCATCCCACGTATATGAATAGGAGTAGCCACCGATGAACATGCATGCTACCGTCCTTCCCGCCATACTCCTCGCCGCGGCGCTGCTCGCGCCCGCCGCCGCCCCCGCGGCGGATATCGATGCCTTCCTAAAGGACGTGCAGTTCGCGGGAAACACCGCGGGCGTCACGAATGCCCTGAAGATGGTCGAGGCCCGCCTGCGGCAGGAAGGTCTCTCCGCCGAGGAGAGCACGCGCTGCCACCTGAAGGCGGCCGAGTTGCTCGCGAAAGCAGAACGCCACGGCAAGGCGCTGGAGATCATCCGCGACAAGGTCATCCTGCAGAAGGGCGTCTCAGCCGCCATGAAACTCGCAGGTATCGACATCATCAAGACACGCTCCTACAAGTCCCTGCCGAAACACGTGATACTCGAGTTTGCCGTGCTCGCCTCCCGCCAGCCCGAATTCGCGCGGCAGGGCGATGCCCGCGCCCGAATCTGCCTGTTTCTCGCTAAGATATACGCCGAACGCAGTTGCCACGACCTGGCCTTCGCGGCCTACCGCGAAGCTGCCGCGGGCCTGGAGGATCCCGCCGCGAAGGCCGATGCGTGCTTCGCGGCGGCGGCCGCCGCCCAGCAGTACCGCGACCTCAAGGCCGCCGCGGCGTGCCTCTCCGATGCCGAAGCCATACCCGACCTTCCCGTCGTCACCAGGCAGCGGATCCAACTCGCCCTCGCCCGCAACGCCAGCTATTGCGACCAGCACAGTTGGCAACCGTCGCGCGAGCAGGTCGCCACGGCCCGCCGCCACGCCGACCAGGCGCTGCAGGATCGCTCCCCGCTCCTCGGGACCGCCGAGGCGCTCCGCACCCGCTACGCCATCGCCCGCGCCGAAGCCGCCTCCGGCGATCTCGTCTCCGCCGCCGAGAGCGCCAGCAAGCTGATCGAGGGCAAGAACCCCCTCGACAGCCAGACAAAAGGTGACATCGCGGTATTCATCGCCGACAACCTGCACGCCGCCGGCGATTACAAGGGGGCGGTCAAGTACTACGAAAAGGCCGCGCGCACCGGCTGCACCCTCGGTCTGAAGAACCTGCACAAGCGCATCGCCTTTTCGGCCCGAACCGGCCAGGACTACATGCGCGCCATGCAGGGCTACAGCGACGCCATCAAGTACTGCGACAAGATCGAGGGCAAGGACGAGATCGCCCACCTCACGCGGCTCGTCACACTGATGAACAAGACCATCCGGAAGGCCGCTTCGTCGGCCGACTCAACGAGACCGACAGCGACCTAAACGGACTGAGCCTCGACTGATTCACCCGTATTTACTATTATCTGCACGCTTCCGACGTGTCGGCCGGGGTGGTGTCTGCCAGGCTGATGCTTTCATTCAAAGGTGTCGTTTCATTCATGAAGACTGAACTGATCATCGACCACGCCTGCGTGGTTGGCGAAGGTGCCGTAATACCGGACTCGGCCGTGGAGATCGGTGGCGGCAAAATACTGCGCGTAAGACCCGCCGGCGGCGAGACGCCCGCCGGCGCCACGCATGTCGATGCCGGCGGCCGCCTGCTTGCGCCGGGTTTCATCGACATGCACATCCACGGCATTCACCGCCACCTCGTCGACGGCAGTCCCGAAGACCTCGCGGCCGTGGCGGCAATCCTGCCGCAGTACGGCGTGACGGGTTTCCTGCCGACTGCCTGTCCGCTGCCCGCCGGACGCGACGCCGCTGCGCTGCAGGCCCTCGCGGAAGCCGCGCCCGTCGCAACCGGCGCCCGCGTGCTGGGCTTCCACCTCGAAGGCCCCTTCCTCACCCTTACGGGGGCCATCTCGAAGGACTCCCTCGGTCCGGCCGATCCCGCGCGGGTCGAGGCGCTCATAGCCGCCGCAGCCCCCTACCCCGCCATCTTCAGCATCGCGCCGGACATGCCGGGCATCGAGCCGCTGATCCACCGCATGGCGCGCGGCGGCACGCCGGTTTTCATGACCCACACGGCCGCCAACGTCGACGAGACCCGGCGCGCGATCGCCGCCGGCGCCTGCCACGCCACACACTTCTACGACGTCTTCCCCGTGCCGCCGGTGACAGAGGGCGGCGTGCGCCCCTGCGGCGCCGTCGAAGCGATCCTCGCCGCGCCGCGCGTCTCGGTCGACTTCATCCTTGACGGCGTGCATGTCGACCCGGTCGCCGTCCAAATGGCCCTGCAGTGCAAGGGTCCCGACCGCGTCTGCCTGATCACCGACGCCATGGTCGGTACCGGCCTGCCCCCGGGGCATTACACATTCGGCGAACAGGACGTGATCTTCAAGGAGCCGGGCGGCCCGGCGCGGCTGACCGACAGCCCCACGCGCAAGGGCGGTGGCCTCTGCGGCAGCGGCCTGACGCTCAACCTGGCCGTGCGCAATGCCGTGCAGATGGCCGGCGCCAGCCTGCCCCTGGCCGTGCGCATGGCCAGCGCCAATCCGGCCCAGGTTCTCGGCCTGGCCGGCAGCAAGGGCCGGCTGCTTCCCGGCTACGATGCCGACCTGGTGCTTTTCGACGA
>CAYPJN010000210.1:0-5297 GCA_964411055.1 uncultured Lentisphaerales bacterium
TTCTGCGCCAGGATCAGGCTGTCGGAGACCTCGAGCATGCTGAAGGAGAAGGCCAGCAGCACGCCCGCGATCAGGTTGGCCGCGATCAGCGGGACTGTCACCTGCCGCAGCACGCGTGCCGGCGGGGCGCCCAGGTTGGCCGCGGCCTCCTCCAGCGTGACGGAAGTCTGCTGCAGGCCGGCCACCGCCGCGCGCACCATGTATGGCAGCCGCCGCACGGCGTAGGCCACCACCAGGAAGAGCGTCGGGTTGACGCGCACGTCGAGCAGATTCATCAGCGCGGGCGAGGCGCGGACGATCTCCCGGTTGCCGAGCCAGTTGCCCGCCGAGAGGTAGCCGAAGGCCATCACCAGTCCCGGCACGGCGAGCGGCACCATGGCCAGGGCGTCGAGCAGGTGGCGCAGGCGCAGCGTCGAGCGCACCACAACCCAGGCGATCCCCAGTCCCAGGACGATGTTGAGCACGACGGCCAGGGAGGAGAATGCCAGGCTGTTGCGGATGGCGTTGAGGGTCATGTCGTGGCCCACGGCATCGACGAAGTGCTGCCCCGTGAAGGCCGTCGGCAGCACCGTCCGGTACCAGCCGCCGGGCGTGCTGATGCTCGTCAGGAGGACGCCCAGGTGCGGCGTGAGCGCCAACAGGGTGACGAGCAGGAAGGGCAGCAGCACCAGCAGGCCGCGCCAGCCGCGGGCGTCGCAAATCTGGGACGCGACGGCGGCCTTCCCCTGCATGGCGTGCGCGCGTCCACCCAGCAGGATGCGCATGGCGAGGTAGAGCAGCACGCTGAAGCCGAGCACAACGGTGACCAGCGCGTAGGGGAAGGGACTGGCGCTGATCTCCTTGATCTCGTCGTAGATCTGCACCGCCGCGCAGCGCGTGTAGTTGAGCATCAGCGGCGTGCCGAGCTCCGTGAAGCTGGCGATGAAGACAAGCGTTCCGCCCGCGAAGAGGCCCGGCATGATCAACGGGAGGGTGACGCGGCGGAAAATGGCGAATCCCCGGCAGCCGAGGTTCACGGCCGCCTCCTCCATGGCCGGATCGACGTTGGCGAGGGCCGCGCTGACATTGAGGTAGAGGATGGGGTAGAGGGCGAGCGCCTGGATCAGGATCACGCCGAGGTATCGCGACCGCCCCAGCCAATCGACCGGGCCGAGCCCCAGCAGCGCGTTCAGCGCGCCGTAGGGGCCGAGCATCTGCAGGATGCCGATGGCGCCGACGAACGGCGGCAGTATCAGCGGCACCAGTATCAGCGCGCCGAAGAGCCCCTTGCCGGGGTACCGGTAGCGGTAAGCGAGCCAGGCCAGCGGGACGGCGATCAGCGCCGCCAGCAGCGTCGTTCCGGCGGCGATGCCGAGACTGTTGAGCAGGCCCTCGGCGTAGACGGGGTTGAGGAAGACTCCCTGGAGGTATTTCAGCGTGAAGGCCCCGTTCTCGCGGCAGCCGCCGCCGATGACCTCGACGAGCGGCCAGACCATCAGCAGCCCCAGCAGGGAGGCCAGGAGAACCAGGAGAATCCAGGCGGTACGGTTCCGAATCATGCCGTCCTTTTCAACACATTGTTTCTGAGTGGCTATTCGTAGGCGTGAGCGGCCGCAGGATAGGCGCCGGCATCAACGTCGCGCTGGTAGTCCTGCGCGGCGCGCGTGATGGCCGCGCCCAGTTCCGCGAAGCGCTTGACGAACTTGGCGGTGCGGTCGGCCGGCGTCAGGCCCAGCATGTCGTGGAGCACGAGTATCTGGCCGTCGCAGGCGGCGCCCGCGCCTATGCCGATGGTCGGTATGGGGACGGCGGCCGTGATGCGCGCGGCAAGCGCGGCGGGCACGCATTCGAGCACCACGGAGAAGGCTCCCGCCTCGGCAACGGCGGCGGCATCGGCCTCGAGCTTCGCCGCGGCTTCCGCTTCGCGTCCCTGAACCTTGTAGCCGCCGAAGGCCAGCACCGACTGCGGCGTGAGTCCGATGTGGGCCATGACCGGTATGCCGTTGGCCACCAGGCGCCGGATCAGCGGAGCGCGGAGCACACCCCCTTCCAGCTTGACGGCGTCGGCGCCGGCCTCCTGCAGGAAGCGTCCGGCGTTTTGCAGGCCCTGATCGTCGCTGACCTGGTAGGACATGAACGGCATGTCGGCGACCACTAACGCGCCGCTGACGCCCCGGGCCACGGCCGCGGTGTGGTGCAGCATCTGCTCCATGGTGACCGGCAGCGTAGTGGCGTAGCCCAGCAGCGTGTTGGCTACCGAGTCGCCCACCAGGATCAGGGGAATGCCGGCCTCGTCGACCAGGCGGGCCATGGCGGCATCGTAGGCCGTCAGGCAGGCCAGGCGCTTGACGCCCTTGCTCTTGAGTATCCGCGTTGACGTCCACTGTTTCATGGCGCAAGTATAACACATTCCAATGGGAAGCGCAGTTGTTCAACTCAACGCCCAACGCCCAACGCCCAACGCTCAACGCCTAACGCCCAACGCCTAACGCCCAACGCTCAATGTTGAACGCTAGAGGTCGGAGGTGACGGGGACGTCGCCGGAACCGGCCGCCGGGGGGACGTCGCGGGTGGCGATCTCCGCGGAGCGGAAGGTGGGAAGATAGCGGTAGTAGACCATGAGCTGCAGCGCTGCGAGGCAGGTATCCATCACGGGACGGTCGCTGTGCGCATCGGCATTCTCCCACCAGCCGATGTCCTGCAGCTCGCCCCGCGTGTCGGCGATCGCCTTCTCCTTGATGAACTGCGCCTTGACGAACTCCGGCCACATAATCGTGTTCCAGCGTTTCCAGGCCTCGCCGCCCTCCTGGTAGAGCGCCTGCGTGCCGTAGTAGTAATAATACTGCGAACTGCCGCCGGGCGGCACGCCCGGCACGCCGTTCTTTTCCGGCGGCCCGGCGCCGGGCCGGCTGCCGACCCACACCGGACGCCAGGTGCCGAGCAGTTCCAGCGTCTTGCGCACCTCGGCATAGTTGCCGGCGCCGTGGAACTGCATGCAGAGGACGCCGACGCTGCTGAGTCCGCCGCGCGCCGGGCTCGTGTAGCCGAAGCCGCCGTCGGGGTGGGCGTTCTTCTGGAAGCCCTTGACGGCCAGCTTGCTGGCGCGCAGGAGCGCCTCGGGGTCGCTGTAGAAGTCGGCCATCATGGCGGCCTTGAGCGCCTGCGCCGCCCAGCCCATCACCGAGGTGTCGTCGCGGTCGCTCGGCGCCAGGCCGTAGTCCCAGCCGCCCGAGGGATGCTGGCCGTCGATGATCAGCCGGACGGCGCGCTCGGCCGCCGCCTTGACGCTGGGATTGCGCGTCATGCCGTAGGCCTCGCAGAGGGCATAGGTGGCGATGTAGTGCTCGTAGTTGCCGCTCCACTTGCCGCTGGCCGGCTGGGAGGCGAGCAGGTACTCGATGCCGCGCCGAACGGTGTCGCCGAACTCGGGGGAGTCGGGTGTCTCGTCGTGCGCCAGGAAGGCGAGCACGGCGAGGGACGTCATTGCCGGCTTGTTGCGCGGCCACGAACCGTCCGCCTGCTGCTGCAGCTTGAGCCAGCGCAGGGCGCGCATTACGGCGCCCTCCGTCTGAAGGGCGCTATCGGGGTATTTCTTCAGGATCTCCTCGCGCTCGCCCGGCGGACGTCCTCCCAGGAACCCCGGCAGGATGACTATTTGACGGATGAGCACGGGCGAATCGGGCGGCGGGGTGGCCGCGATCTGGCTTATTTGTTCCGGTGCCACAGGCGCCGGAGCCGGGTCGATGGAGGCGCCGGGAACGAACGCGGGCGGCGGATCGAAGGTTTCCGGCAGCGGTTCCGGCTTTTCGATGATGATCAAGGATTTGTCGGGCGGAGGCGCCGGCTCGATAGGGATGACGATCACGTGCTCCTCGGTCGGCCGGGCGCGCACGAAGAGGCTCAGGGCGAGGATGCAGGCGAGGGGCAGCAACAGGGCCGCGAGCGGCGCGATCTGGCGCTGCAGTTCTGTGCGCGCCTGCCGGTACTCGCCACTGTCGCGCGGCTTGGCGAGCCCCGTGAACATCAGCCGCAGCCGCTGCCAGTAGCCCTTCTCGGTGAAGCGCGCCATCATCTCGAAGAACCGGACATCGGGCCGCGGGGGAAGCTGCTTGTCGTTCTGCTTCGTCATGGCTCTACTCCCTTCCACTACATGCTCAGTACCGCGAGATTGCGCATCTGGTGTTTGTTGCATAGATCTAGGGCCTGCACCAGCAGCCGGTGCGGCGAGTCGGCCGTGCATTTTACGACGACGCTGGCCGTCTTGCTGAGCTCGGCATAGCGTCCCAGTTGGCGGTCGAGGGTGGCGGTGTTGACCGGTTGTCCGCGGAACAGGAAGCCGCCGCGGTGCAGGACGATCTCGATGAGCGGGATCGACGGCACCCGCGTCTCGACGGCCTGCGGTCGGGCTGCCGTCAGCCGCGAAAGCAGATCGTCCTGGCGGAGCGCCACGATGAAGAAGATCAGCAGTTGGAAAACGACATCGATCATCGGCGTCATCTCCAGGTGCGGCCCGCCATCCGACCTGCGCTTGCCACTGACTTTCATGGACCCCCGCTTTCCGCGCCCCGTGGCGCTGTTGCGCGTTCCCCTATATTGTACGTCCGTCCGGCGCCCGAGCGCCGGGGACACATGCTCACCGATTACATTGAGATTATAGGCTATTGCGGCTTTGCTGTCATTTTATTTTTTTGCAATTAAAAATTAGAAAATTGTTCGACGAAGCACTTGCAGAACCACTAACGAACCCTGAACCCTCTGCATGCACAAACCGGAGGTTTTGCATGCGCCTCAGACTTCTAAAGATTGACTTCGACCTTGATGTCTTCGCTTCCTTCGGCGGTGGTGGCGATCTCCTCGGGAATGTCGATCGTCTTGAAGGTCGGCAGGTAGCGGTAGTAGACCATGAGCTGCAGGGCGGCCAGGCAGGTGTCCATGACGGGCCGCTGGTTCGAGCCCGCCGTGTCGTTGTTCTCCCACCACCCGATGTCCTGCATCTCGCCCTCGGGGTCGGCGATGGCCTTCGCCTCGACGAACTGCGCCTTGACATATTCCGGCCACATCGACTCGTTCCACTTCTTCCAGCGGCTGCCGCCGCTCTGGAACATGGCCTGGGTGGCGTAGTAGTAGTAGTACTGCGTGCTGGATCCGGGGACGTTGCCCGATGTGGCCGCCTTCTCGTCCGCGGCCAGCTTCAGGCCGGGTCGCGAGCCGTTCCACACGGGATTCCAGGTGTCGAGGACGTTCTCGAAAGTGCGCCTTACCTCGGGGTAGTTGCCGGCGCCGTGGAACTGCATGCAGAGGACGCCGACGCTGCTGAG
>CAYPJN010000211.1:0-5294 GCA_964411055.1 uncultured Lentisphaerales bacterium
CGAGCTGGTACTCGAGGATGCCGCCCAGCACCTGTTCGCCCGTCGTGCCCGGCGGCACCGTGACCAGGTATTGGAACACGAGCGGATTGTTCGCGGAAAGATCCGTTGCGAGGAAAATCACCGCGTTGCCCTCGGGATCGACCACGGGCGATCCGTCACCCGTGGCCGTCCCCTCCAGCGTCCAGCCGGACGGCAGGGCCGGCATCCAGAGCAGCGACTGCACCTGCCGGCCGGCATCGAAGGCTATCTCGCAGGTGACGGCCAGCGGCGTGCCCGCCACGTATCCGGGCGCGGTCTGGGTGACGCGGATGTCGTCGGCAACCTGCGCGGAGGATCCAGCGGCCAGTGCGACCAGCAGCGCGGCCGCCTGGATCAGCCGCGCGCCGCCCGTACATGAGGTTCGCATACTGTACATTGATCGTCCCCTGGGGCGGGGATGGGTTTGGGCCACCCCCGCCCGGTTGACTGGCCGTCGCTACTGCTGCAGCTTCACGCGGTAGAAGCACGGGGCCGCGAGGCCCGTGTCATCCAGATACGTGTTGCGCCCGGACGGGTCGGCCGGCAGATCGGCGGCGAAGTCCACAAGTCCGACCGGGGCGCCCACGGCGCGCTGCAGCGTGTAGACGCGGCCGGCCTCGCTAGACCAGGAGATCTCCACGCCCCGTCCCGGAACCGGCTTGACCGAGACCATGCGTAGGTAGGATGTTTCGTCCGTCGGAATCGTGCCGCACAGGTACTCATCCAGGTTGGTCATGCGGTCGCCGTCGGGGTCGCCGTCCGGATCGTCGATGCCGTAGGCCGCCGCCCAGGCGTCGGCAAGACCGTCGGCGTCCGCGTCCAGCGGCGCCATCGGCGTCGTGCTCGTGGTGACCGTGGCCAGGTCGGTCATGCCATAGAACTTGTACGAGGCGGCACACCCCACCGAGGCGGCGCGCGTCTCGTTGAGCGGCACGCTCAGGGTCAGCGTCAGGCTGATCTGCGACGTCGGCAGGGTGCCGGCCAGCAGCAGGACGTTGGTGCCCGTCGTGTCGAGTTCCGGCAAGCCGTCGCCCGAGACGCCCGTGATGCGCCACCCCTCCGGCACGTCGAGGCGCCAGATGAAGCGCAGCAGTTTCTCGGCACTGTTGTTCACGAAGGTGCTGGTCACGGTGACAGACTGGCCGGGATCGTAGCTCTCCGGAGCGGCCATGGAGACCACCGGCGGCAGCGGGATCGAGAGCGGCAGCGCCAGAATCGAGAACCCGCCCAGCGGACTCGGTCCGGGGCCGGCCCGGTCATAGGCATAGCCGTCGACCGTCGACGGGTCGGCATGGTAGCCGCCCGCGCGCCAGTACTCCTGGACCAGCGACGCTTCGTCCGTATCGATCACCCAGAAGGGCGTCTGGTAATCGGCGCTGTGGCGCCCGCCCTCGCCCGTGAAGCCGGGCATGGCAACGAATCCGTCATAGCCGGCGGCATCGGGCTTGTAGCCGTAGCGCCAGTAGGCCAGGACGCGGTTGATCTCGGTGCTGTCGATCTTGCGGAACTGGCCGACGAACTCACCCGACCGGTCCGCCTGGTAGTCCGCGCTGTGGTACCGGTACACCGCGATCGGCGCGGCTTGTGCCGTCAGGCCGTTGAAGTTGACCGTCGCCCCGACCGCGTTGCTGACCGCCGCATTTCCGGGCACGGACACCGTGTAGGTGAAGCGGGCCGGGCTGGCCGTGGGCACGGCGGAATAGATGATCCTGCCGTCCACGTCAACCGAGGCGGTTCCGTTGCCCAGCGTGTCAACCGCCGACACGGCCCATCCGGCCGGCAGAACCGGCGTCCAGGCCAGGTCGGTCAACGTCCCGCCGAAAGCCAGGCTGTTGCTGACAACCATGCTGGTCGAGGGCGACCGGAAGCCCGGGCAGTAGTGATCGGCCGTGATCGCGCCGATCGTCACCGTCTGGCTGTCGGACAGCGCGGCCTCGTTCTCGCCGTCGTCCGTGACCGTCACGGTGAAGCTGTAGTTGCCCTGCGCCTGCTCCTCGGTCGGCGTCCAGGTGAACACGCCCGTATCCGGGTCGATCGCCGCGCCGGCCGGCTCGTCCGCCAGGCTGAAGGTCAGCGCCTGGGCCGGCAGGTCATGGTCCGTGGCCGTGGCCGTGAAGGTCAGGGTCTGGCCGAAGACCGCGCTCTGCGGCGGGATCGTCGCCAGCACCGGCGCCACGTTGACCTCGATGACCGCGACGGTCACCTGCTGCGTGGCCGCCAGCGCGGCGGGATTGCCGCCGTCGTCGGTGACCACCACGTCGAAGGTGTAGTTGGCGTCGCCCTGCAGCTCCGACGGTGTCCAGGTGAAGACGCCCGTCACGGGGTCGATCACCGCCCCGGCCGGCACGGCGCCGGCGAGGCTGAACGCCAGCGTCTGGGTCGGCACGCGATCCTGATCGGTCGCCGCAGCCGTGAAGGTCAGCGGGACCTCCTCATCGACTTCCTGTGCCGGGATCGCCTCGAGCACCGGGGCCACGTTGACCTCGGCGACGTCAACGGTGATCTCCTCGCTGTCGCTGAGGAGGCCTGTGCCGTTGTCGGTGACGACCACGGTGAAGGTGTAGCTCGCGCCACCCTGCTCCTCGGTCGGCGTCCAGGTGAAGAGGCCGTCCGTCGTGATCTGCGCGCCCGAGGGCACCGTGCCCGCGAGGGTGAAGGTCAGCGTCTGGGCGACAAGATCGGCCGCCGTGTCCGTCGCCGTCGCCGTAAAGGTCAGCAGGGCCTGCTCGTCTACGGACTTGCTCCCGATCTCGCCCAGCACCGGCGTGCTGTTGGCGATGTCGAAGGCCACGCTCGTCACCGCGGGCAGACCCGGTGTCGTGGCCACCAGCGTGTACCCGTCACCCGTGCCCTTGACGATCGAGAGACCCGCGAAGTTCGCCACGCCGTCGACGACCAGGAGACTCGTAGTGCCGGCCAGTTCGCCAGCCACCGGTTCGCCGGGGTTGTTCCCGATCGCCAGCCCGATGGCGCCATTGAACTGCGTCGCGACTTCGCCGATCTCGTTCGTCACCGTGACGACCGGCTGCTGCGCCAGCGCCTCGCCCAGCAGCGCGCCCGTGGGCTCGGTGCTGAAGGACAGGCCGGCCGGCAGGTAGTAGAGCGGTTCGAGCAGAGGCTGGAAGCCGATCGTCTCCGGTTCGGTGTCCGTCCCCTCGCCCAGCCACGGGCTGAAGTCGAGATCCCCGACGGCGTCCGAGCCCGTGCCGCCGGGATTGGCGGCATTCGCCGGACCGGTCGCACTCCCCCACCAGTTTTCCGAGGCCTGCGTTTCCAGCATTCCCAGCGCATCCATCCCGACCTCGTTGCCGGACAGGTCGTTCCACCGGGCGACAACCAGGCTACTGTCATCCTGATCGTATCCGACGAGAATCCCATACGTGTTGTTTGTCAGGATGTTATGGGTGATGGTGGCCGCCGTACCGTCGCCATAATAACTGGTCACCAGGACCGCGGCCGACTCGGATCCATCCGTGGAGGCCACACCCCGGCAGGCGACGATCTCGTTGGACACGATCAGGGCAGAGCCGCTCGCGCCAACTTCGATCCCGTAGTCGAGCCAGTCGCCCGCGCCCTTGCCGGTATAGCGGTTCCGACTGATCGTGTGGGCCGAGGTGCCGACCCAGATACCGACACGCCCGATGTTCGACAACGTATTGTCGGTGATTGTGAAGGCGCCGTCGCTCACGATGCCGATGCCGTAGTATATACCGGACAGGATGTTGCGGATCACGCAATTGCTTATCGTCCCCTGGTGTGTGGCATTGAACCGCAACGCGCCATACACGTCCCAACCGTTGCCTTCGATGACCAGGCCGGCCAATTCTACGGTCGCCGGCATTCCAGCCGCGCCCCGAATCATGTAGTAGGGCGCACCGCCGAAGTCCGCCGCCGCCTGCAGGACCGGCCGTTCCAGCGGATCGCCGATGATCCGGATGTCCTTGTCCAGGACGAGTTGGCTCGCAATGGGGTACGTGCCGCCCACGATGTTCACCGTACCGCCTGCGACGGCCAATTCCACACCTTCATGAATATAACCGGCCGTGCCGGCCTGCGGACTGTCGTCGTCGACGTAAAGCCCCGAGAAGTCGCCCTGGAAGCCGAGTGCGCCGCCGTCCGTATCCGTGCCGGTCGCCAGCCACGGGCTGTAGTCAACGGCGCCGGCCAGAACCCGGCCCGCGACGACCGCCGGATCGGCACCGCCCCACCAGTTGCCGGAAGCGTCCAGCGTGACGGCCGTCGACAGGTTAACCATGTCGCCCAGCACCGAGCAGTCCCGAACCGTGTGAATCCCCGTGGCGCCCGACCGAATGTAAACCGCACAGTGGTATTCGCCGGCAGCCGGCTCGAAGCCGTTCTGGTCCACCGTGATGACGCAACCCGAGACATTCAAGTCGTTCGCCGTTCCAGCGTCGGAGGTGCCGTAACGGATGCCATAGGTATCCGTCGTCGTCACGGCCTTGACGGCAATCTCGCTGTCCAGCACGGACAACCGGCTGCCGCGCATGTTCAGGCCGCTCTTGACGTTGTTGATCAGGCAGTCGCTGACCGTCAGGTCGGAGGCAATGCCCGTGAGCGCGCTGTAGAGACCATTGCTGAACACGCAGTCCGTCACCGTCGGGAACGTGTTGCCGTTCGGGCAGCTTTCGAAGGCAAGGCCGTTTACGACGGGGGCGTCCGCGAAGCGCCCCGCACCGTCGAACACACAGTTCGCGACAGCCGCCTGGTTCACGTTCTTGAGCGAGAGCAACGGCGATTCCGTGCCGGCACGGAAGCGCAGGTTCTCGATGCGCCACCCGGTGTCGGCGCCGGGGTGGTCGATGGCCAGCCTGCCGCTGATCAACGGCATGGGCGTCCCGTCCAGTGCCGTCTCGCCAATGATGTCGAACTGTTTGCCTACCGCGGAGACCGTCTCGGTGTAGGTCCCGCTCAGCACGTTGACCGTGCCGTTGACCGCCACGCCGTTCACTGCCTCCTGGATCGTCTGGAAGGCGTCGTAGCCCCAGACATGGCCACCACAGTCGCCATAGCCGGTCCAGTCGTCGTCGACCCACACCACCGGGGCCTGCGCGGTCGCGGTAATCGTAAAGGTCAGGGCTTCGCTCGTCCCGCCGCCATCGGCCGGCGAGAAGACCGTAACCGAGGCCGTGCCGGCCGTGGCCAGCAGCGCCGCCGGCACCGTGACCGTGATCGAATCCGCCGACACGGACGACGGCGTCAGCGCCGTTGCATCCCACATCACGACCGACGACCCGACGAAGTCCGAGCCGCTCAGC
>CAYPJN010000212.1:0-207 GCA_964411055.1 uncultured Lentisphaerales bacterium
TCCTCGCCTGCCTGGTCTTCGGCGGGGCGTTGCTGGTCTACAAGGCCACCCTGCACCCCGGCTTCTTCCCCGGCGAGTCCGCGCGGCAGGTGGCGGTGGCGCTGTTCCGGGCGCCCAACACCTTGGATGTCCGGAGCTCCGTGTCCAGCCGGAAGGAGGCGCCGCTCATGCTCGACTGGCAGCGCCAGGTCCGGGTCGACGAGGCAT
>CAYPJN010000212.1:217-5283 GCA_964411055.1 uncultured Lentisphaerales bacterium
GCTGTTCCAGGAGCGGCGCCTGACCCTGCGGACGCGTTTCCGGATCTGGAGTCTCGTCAGCTCGCTGCTCGCGCGCCACGTGCCCTTCGGCCCGCTTGCCGCGCGCATGAACGGTCTCTCCGCGTGCTTCGGCGCCCTGAGCGCGGCGCTGCTCTTCGCCCTCGTCCGCAGCCTGCTGCTGCTCCTGACCTTCCATGTCTCGCCGGTGCCCTCCAACCGCCGCAAGACGGCCGCCGCGCTGGCCGGTGTCGCCGCCGCGGTGGCGCTGGCCGCCTCCGTTCCCTGCTGGATCGCCTCGACCCGCTGCCTGCCCCACACGTTCGAGCTCTTCCTCATGCTGGCCGCGGGCTACCTGATGCTGAAGGCGGCCATCCGGCACCGGGAAGGGCTGATGCTGGCCGCCGGCCTCCTGCTGGGAATCGGCTTCCTCGAGTCGGAGGAGGGGCTCTGGATGGCGCCGTTGATGCTCTTCTTCGCGGCGCGCGCCGTCCGTACGGGCGGCCTCGGCTTCATGCATGGCGGCGTCGCGCTCTTCAGCGGCGTGACCTTCGGCATCATTGGGTACCTGTTCCTGAACTGGCTGGGGCCGCACGGAGGGGAGGGGCCCTCGTTCATGCTGCCATTCCGGGAGATGGCCCAGACACTCCGCGGCATGGCCGGCATCCTTTCGGGCGGATGGCTTAGGAACGCCCTCTCGGTCGTCATCGTCTGCTTCGTCGTTCTTCCGCTGCTGGCCTCCGTGGCCCTGGTCGTCTGGGGCGACCAAGACATTAGCGGCGTCTCCACCATCCTGCTGCTGCTGACGCTGCTCGGCACGACAACCATCGCGCTGACGGGCGGTTCGATCTCGCCCTGGGGCGTCTACCGTTCAAGCGCCGCCCTGCGGCTGCCCTGCACCCTCTTCCTGATGGCCGCGCTGATCGTCGGCTTCCTGGCGGGGCAGGGATGCCTCATGGCGGGCGGACGCCTCGTGCCCGACGTCACGCGCGGCAGCCGGCGCAGGCCGCCCGAGGGCGAGGAGCCCGGCGCCGAATCGTCGTTCGGCCGGCTGATCATGGGCTATCTCTGCGTCCTGCTCTGCGCCACGGGCGCCTTCAACTTCCGCGAGGTGCTGGACTGGCGGGAGCCTCTCTCCAGCCAGGTGGCCGCCGAGACCATCCGCCGCCTGGAGGGACGCCGCTGGGTTGTGGCCGACGGCATGCAGGGCCTGCTCGTCCGCCTGCACGGACGCATGACCGGCACTCCGGTCGGACTGCTGCAAGACGATGTGCCCGGGCGGATGCCGCCCGCGCGGCAGGCCGAGGCCATTCTACGGGATGCGGCCTTCGACGGACTCGACGCCAACAGCGTGCGCCAGCACGTGCGGGGCACCAATCCGGTCTCCTTTGCGCAGGCGCTCCTGACGCTGGCGCCCCGGGCCGAGGAACAGGTGCTGGTTTTGGGCGACCCGGATCTGTGGCGCCGCGCCGGCCGCCGCCCGCTCCCCGACGTAGTCGGATTCCGCGGGCTGGCCGGCGATGCGCGCGTCGACTGGGACAGCCTGCTGCGGGCGCACTACGACTTCTGGGACCGGGTGGAGCAACTCCCACCCCTCGGCGCCTATGCCCCCGTCTGGCTGCGTGGCCAGCGCGCCGGCCTGCGGCAGCAGCTCCACGGAGTCGGAGTCGGCCTGGCCGACGAACTGGCCCTGGCCGGCCGCGTGGAGGACTCCAAGTCCGTTCTGGACCGTGCCAACCGCATCAAGGAGGAGCCCCTGCCCGCCAGCCAGGACATTTTCTACTGACGGGAAGCCGGATATGAGCCGCACGGGGAGACCGCTCGAGATCGCATGCCGGGCCTGCGGCCGCAAGGCTCTGGCGCGCGCTGAACCGGTCTACGAAGGCTTCCGCAAGACCGGCGAGCAGTATGTCTGCACCGCCTGCGGCCACCGCTACGCCTCGCGCGAGGCCACGCCCTTCGTTGAGGCCGCGCAGGGACCGGCGATTTTCACCGGGGCGGACCACGAGTCCGCGCCGCACGTCTTCAAGGAAGCCGAGCGCCGCCGCTGCTGCGCATACTGCGTGCACCGCGTCGTCAATCCCTTCGGCCAGCGCTGCGGCCTGAGCAACCGCGAGATCGAGTCGACCGACCTCTGCGGGCGGTTCGAGCGGCGCGCCGAAGGCGCGGACGCGGAAGCGGACAGGCCATCCAAGTCCGGCAAGCCGGCGGATCCCCTCGCGCGGCTCTTCGGCGACTGAGCGGCAACGCCCCTGTCAGAGCGCGTCCAGCAGTGCCCCGATCAGGCGGCGCATGTGCGGCGCCGCCGCCTGCATGGCCTCCAGGACCTCCGAGTGGCTTAGGGCCTGAGCGCCCAGGCCCGCGGCCATGTTGGCGATGCAGCTCACGGCCGCGACCTCCATGCCCATGGCGCTGCCCAGCACGGCCTCGGGCACGGTAGACATCCCCACGGCGTCGGCCCCCCAGCCACGGTAGGCGCGGATCTCGGCGGGCGTCTCGAAGCATGGGCCCGCGGTGAAGGCGTAGACGCCCTCGTGCAGCACGATTCCGGCGGCAACGGCACACTGCCGCAGCGCCCCTGCCAGCGCGGGCGCGTAGACGCGGGACTGGTCTGGAAAGCGCGGCCCCCAGCCCGGAACCACGGGCCCCTGCAGCGGAGTGAGGCCGGTCGTGTTGATGTGGTCGCGAACCATCAGGAAGTCGCCGGGCTTAAGCGCCGGATCCATGCCGCCGGCGGCGTTGGTCAGCACGAGCCGCCGCGCGCCCATGCGCCGCAGGAGATCGACCGGCAGCGCCACGGGCGTCCAGCCCGCGCCCTCGTACCAGTGGCGGCGGCCGCAGAAGGCCGCCACGCGCCTGCCAGCATGATCGAGCAGCAGCAGTTCGCCGGCGTGGCCGGCCACGGTGCTGGCGCCCAGTCCCGGGATGTCGCCGAAAGGGACGCGCTCCAGCGCCGCGCGCCGATCCAGCGCCGTGCTCCAACCCGAGCCGAGGATCAGTCCGCAGACCGGAGGTTGCTCCAGAAAACGCGGCGGCAGGGCCTTCGCGGCGCGGTCCAGGAGGAGAGGATCGACAGGCGCATGCATGGGCGGGTCTCCGGAAGGGAAGCTCACAGATCAAGGCCGGCCGGTGGCCAGCCATGGCGGTAGGTGTCGGTTTCCGGCGTGTCCAGATCCGCGCCAAGGATGAACATGGCGTTGGTGTGCCAAGGATTGGCGCTCCGCGCCAGGTAGTCGAGGATCGCCCGCTGCAGCGAGGTGTCGCGCCGCGCGGTCGCCGGATTGAAGCCGCCGTCCTGCAGGAAGACGAACCAGAGTCCGTTGTTCGCGCCCGAGGCGCATGGCAGCAGGTAGAGGCGGCGGAGCAGTTGCGCCAGGTTGGCCTCGGGCGGCAGGCACGCCTCGATCTGGTTAGAGAAGATCCAGGAGCAACTGGCGATGGCCGTGACCGGGGGATCGGGAAAGCGGGCGTTGAAGAAGCGGAAGGCCTCCTTCAGCGAGTCCACCGCGGCCTCGGGCGTCATCTGGCCGCCGCTGGGAATGTGCATGTCGAGTATGGGATCGCCGGGTTTCAGTACGCACGTCCACGCGTCGCGAGGCAGCCGCACCGGCTCGCGGACGGCGCGCCCCCAGGGCGTCACCGGCGTGCCGGCATACGCCCGGTCCGTCTCCTCGTAGACCGAGGTCCAACTCCCCGGCGGCTCCGGCGCGCCCGTCAGGCAGCGGTCGCCGCCGGCCGTGAAGGAGAGGCCGCCCGATGAGAGCGCCACCGTGGCGCCGTCGGCACGGCGGCGAAAGACGCGGGCGGGGTGCTGAAAGGTCCGTTTCCAGAACTCGAAGCGGCCGATCCGGAAGTAGAGGTTGGGCGGCAGGTAGTTGGACAGCCAGCCGAACTGGTTGACGAAGACACCGATCCGCCCCCGTCCCCGGCGGTGGTTGTCGCAGTAGCGGGCCACCTGCTGCACGGTGGCCTCGCAGACGGACGCGGGCAGGCCCAGGCGCCGGTGGTAGGCCTGGACGCTGGGGATGAAGCCCAGCGCCACGACCAGGTAGAAGCACGCGGCGTCCTCGCCCAGGCAGGCGCGCAGCGTGGGCCAGCCGCCCGGCGCCGGCTGGCGCGGTCCCTCAAACAGTCGCCAGTGCGCGAAGGCGGCCAGCGCCAGCAGCGCGGGGGTCTCCCGGATGCGGCGGGCCATCGCCAGCAGCTCCGCGGGCGGATCGGGCGTGAAGAACTGTCCGGCCCGCCAGGCCTCCCCGATGGACTCCGTAGCGAGATGGCGGCCGGCGTAGCTTCCGGGCGGGTTGGCGCGCAGCGCCGCGTCCCAGAAGTCCGCCAGGAACTCGCGCTGCGCCTGTTCCCCGAGGGTGGAAAGCACATCGTCCAAGTTCATGCGTTCATGTTGCCGTAAATCGGCGCGCGGCGCAAGCCGCGAAGGCAGGGCAAACGCATCAAACTCATCTCCTTTTACTTTTCTGGCTCCACGCTGATGGACAAGGCGTCAAACTGCCGTATCATGCCGGGGTATGGCGTGCCTTCGGGGTTGAAGGCCGGTGATTGTCCGTGGTCCGGGCCTTTTGATGCAAAGCGGCTGCCGGTGGCGTGCCTGGATGCACGCGGTTGTTTCTTCAATGTCGTCCATATAGCTCTTGACCTCGTCATGCACGGTCTCCTGGTTGCCCTTCAGCGCCAAGGCGTAGTCGGCATCCGCGTCCACGATCTCCCGCGCGATCTTCTTCTGGCATCCCATGGCGTCGATGGTCACGATGCATCCCGAGAGTTCCAGCGCCCGCAGCAGGACGGGTATCGCCGTGATTTCGTTGCTCTTTTCGTCCACCTTCGTCTGTTCGACCGCCGTGCGCGCGTTGTAACGCCGCACTTCCGCCGGAGAGAACCCGATCTTTTCGCCCCGGCGCGGATTGTGGTCAATGAGCATGGGGAAAAGCCATGACTGTATGCTGAACCACAACTGGCCCATCGGAGCCCGTGGTTGTGCGGTCTGCATGCGCTGTCGTCTCCCTTGCACTTGTCCACACCCGGTCTTTCGGGTGACAAAACTTTTATACATGTTG
>CAYPJN010000213.1:0-5259 GCA_964411055.1 uncultured Lentisphaerales bacterium
CCAGCCGCTCCAGCGGCACCCGCCGCGCCCGCAGGTAGGCAAAGCCCCCGCCCAGACCCGGCGTCTCACCGTACCCCTCGGCCACGCGCCGCATGCGGCGGGCGCAGACGTCACGGCAGAGGTTCTTCTCCGGCTCCTCCGCAGTCGCCTCGGTGTTCGAGACGAGGATGAAGCGCCGTCGGCCGCCATCCTCCGCGTTCAGCTTCAGGACGGCATGGCCGGTCGTTCCCGACCCTGCGAAGAAATCCAGCACCAGGTCGTCCGGCCCCGTCGCGATCCGCAGGATGCGGTCGATCAGCGAGACCGGCTTGGGCGTCGAAAAGGAACGCGCATCCTCGGGGAGAATCGCCATCAACTCCTTTTTTGCCGAATCGTTGTGTCCGACCTCCTCATGCGGCCACCAGGTCGTCGGCACCACGCCGTCGCCATGCCTGAGCGCGTGCTTGTAGCGCTTGAAGGCCGGGACCTTGCCTTTGCCGTCCCTGCCCCAGTAGACCAGCCCTTCGTCGACGTTTCGGAGATGTTCGTCACGGGAATACGCCCAGACCCTTGTGCGTCTCGGCCAGATATCCTCGCCAGTATTGGGGTTCGTGATTGCGTAGTAGAGGTTGGGTCGTTCCTCGGCGCTCTTTGGACACGTATAGTCACTACAGCGGAACACACCCTTCTCATCCTCGAACCGGTACTGCCGATCCTTCTCCTCGCCGCGCGGCAGCAGGTTGCGGCGCCAGGTGTCGGACATGCGGTAGACGATGACAAAGTCGTGCATCGGGGCGATGGTCTTGTGGTCGTTCGCGCCGGAGTAGCGCTTCTGCCAGATAACGTTGGCGACGAAGTTGGCTTCGCCGAAGACCTGGTTCATGAGCAGGCCGAGGGCGAAGATTTCGTTGTCGTCGATGGAAACGAAGATTACGCCGTCGTCGCGGAGGAGTTCGCGGGCGAGGGTGAGGCGGCGGTGCATGAACTCGAGCCACTTGGAGTGGCGGAAGGCGTCCTCCCGGTCGAGGAAGCGGTCGTTGTAGACGAAGTCGCGGTTGCCGGTGTTGTAGGGCGGGTCGATGTAGATGCACTTGACCTTGCCGGCGTGGGTCATGCGGAGGAAGCGGAGGGCGTCGAAGTTGTCGCCCTCGACGATCAGGTTGCCGAAGGGTGCCGCGCCGCACGAGAGGCCGGCGTCCGGCTCCAGGGCGACGAAATCGGCGTTGAGGGCGGTTTCGCGTTCGATCTCGTCGCGCTCCCAGACGAGGCCGAAGCGGCGCTGGCGCCGCGCCTCGCGGTCGCGCCGCTCGAGCAGCGCGACGAGCTGCTCGCGGGAGAGGTCGTTGTAGTTGACGGCGCTCATGACTGGGTCCAATCCTCGAAGCGCGGGTATCCGACACCCTCGATGACGGCCTTGATGCGCCGCATACGGTCGCCGGTGGCCAGAACAAGATTGCGCTCGGAGGCTTGCGCGGCAATCCAGATATCGTTCTCCTGGACGCCGAGGGAGTGACCCGACGACGGCTCGGTCAACTGCTCGACGCGCGCCTTCTTCCCGCGGATGGACTTGGGTGCGTAACGCTCGAACAGGGCCGCCTTGATTTCGGCGTAGGTCTCTCCTGTCCTGCGGGTCACAAGCAAGGGGAGAAACTGCGTAAGCAACATGCGGTCGGAGTCCCGCAGCCGATCCGGGGCACCCGACCGCCAACCGTACTCGATCTCGCCCCAGGAAATCGAAGACATGTAGATCGGAGCCGCATTGCGCAGGGAGTTCAGACGCGCGATGACTCTCTCAAACAGGGGGTGGCCGGGCGGCCTCGAAAGGAGGGAGAGGACGCAAGTGTCGAGCAGGTATCCTTCGATGGCCATCCTAGTCATCCTCGTTGGAATGCAGTTCGCCGGCACGTCTCAGCGCCTCCTTCATGCGCGGGGTCAGTTGCTTCGCAAAATCTATTTTGCGGATTTCGCCGACCGTGGAGCGCTGAAATTCGGGACACAGATATTCGTGCAGCGGGAAGCAAGGCACATAGACTTCCGAATAATACGCTGTCTGCTCGAAGGGCACGCCGAGCCGCCGGTGCCCGTTGAAGAGGTCGAGGATGGCGCGCTCGTCGCGCGGAGCGAGATCGTAGAGTTTCAACACCTCGGCATCGATCTGCAGACGAAGTCGCTTGAGCTCGTCGGCGGCCCGGCGGGCCGCCGGCCCTTGCGCGGCATCTGCCGCGCGGGCCTTGCCGACAAAGGCTTCCACGGCCCGCTCGACGGCACCGCAATTCCGCAGGTCACGGAGCAGGGGCAGCGGGAGCGCTTCGTAGGTCCGGGTGTCGTTATCGCGTTTGCCGCTCTTGGCATGGGCGAACGCCTGTGCGAAAGGACTGGTCAGGATTGCCCACAAGACTTCAATGGAAAGCGGGGTGGAGGCTGACTTGGGACGGATTGTGATCAGTCGCTTGGTCGTCGGAAAACCGGTCGAATCCATCAGCGCCCAGATCTTCCACGGACCGCGACTGGCGCGTGCCGCATTGACGACGACCTGGGGCTTGCCCGTAGTGGCCGCCGTGCCCCATCGGCGCACGTCGTCATCCGTAAAGACAAGCATCTCCGGCTCCGGTTCCTGATGGTGCAGCACGGTCGGCTCGACATAGCGAAGAAGTCCGCGGGGCGTGCCTCCATGCACGCCGGGGCACCCCGGCTTGAACTCGATCCCGCGCCCTATGTCCGCCAAGTCGCCGAGTCTGGGATTGTCTGCCAGCGAGTCCCAGATGCGGGCGAAAAGCGGGACGGAAAGGTCGAACAGCGGCGGCCGCGCAACACGGGCGATGTCGATTTCCTGTTCGAAGCCGAAGGCGAAACATTTCCGGAATGCCTCCACGGCGCCGTCGGCCACATAGGCGTAGCGGGTGGTGGCAGGGGGATGCGAGGTGCGTCGTCTGGCCAGCACCAGGCAGATTTCGGCCTGGGAATAGGTGAAGACATCGTCTGGAAAGTGCGCGACCTCGCGAATCTCAAATGCGTTCGTCAGGACCTTGCGCACCTCCGAAACCGACTTGAGCGTCAGAAAACTGCGCGGCGCAACGTACCCGACGATTCCCTTCTCGCGGATATGTGGCAGCGTTCGGGCGAGGATCTCAGTGTGCTTGACGTTCTGGGTGCAGTGCCACGCCTCGCGGTCCTGCGGCGCAAACGCCTCGTAGGGGGGATTCGTGAGCACGAGCCCCGGCGGCGGAACGTCGCGTTCGAGGGGATTGGTTCGGAACAGGTCGCAGTGCTTCAACCGCCAGCCGTTCGGGTTCGGAACGTCCGTGAGCGACAGCGACAGGCGGGCGATCTCCAGCGAGAAGGGATCGATGTCAGCTCCGTGGAGCATCCGTCGAACGTATGGCACCGTTTCGGCGTGGGGCTGGCGCTCCTCGAATGCGAACTGCTGGAGCATTCGCAGCGCGGCCACGAGAAACGCGCCGTGGCCGCAGGCGGGCTCGTAGACGATCCGTTGCTCCGCCGGCAGCTCGCGGAACCAATCCTCGACCTGCCGCAGCATGTAGTCGGCCAGCCAGGGCGGCGTGCTGTGTGTCCCGAGTTTCCTGCGTGTCGCCTTCGAGATGAAGGCGCTCTCGTAGATGACCCCGAGCGATTCGGTGCTCATGTGGCGCAGCGAGGCCAGGTCGAATACCTGCCGGGCGACGGTGTCGAGCACCTTGGCTGCCGGTCGCACGAGGTCGGCGTCCGGTTCGCCGCCGCAGTGCCCCACGACCTTCCGCAGCATTCCCGCCACATCCGACCGGTCCAATTGCTTGAAGCCCGGCACCCCTTTGTCCTGGAGGATTTTCGCCGCCAGCAGACGGAAGACAGAACGCAGCAGCACTTCGCCGGACGCCTCGTCCCTTCCCAATGCACCCTGCCAGTCGGGCAGCGCATCCCGGATCCAACCGGTGAACTTCCCGCTCAGTTGACCGCCGACATGCCGCTCCAGGAACGGCATGAGGCCAATATCCACAAACTCCAGTTGTGTTCCCGCTGGCGCCTGCGCCAGGTTTTTGGCCCGATAGATCGCTTGCGGAGTCAGTGCGTCTCTATTGCGATGGAAGTATCCGTCCAATTCACTGCTGGAGAGGATGACGAGCTGCCTAGGCTCATTGGCCGTCTGCTTCCATATCCCGACATGCTCCTGCACGGCCAGCAGCACGATCGGCGCGCCGTTGTCGCGGAATGCGTTGAGATAGTCGGGGCAGCTCTCTTCGCGAGGGGCCGTGCCGACCGCCACGGCGGCCGTGCGGATGTCGAAGGGCTGCCGACAGTAGGCCACGAGCGAGGGGCATAGTTCGCGGCTTGCCGGCCGGCCCCGGATCTCCTGGATGCAATCCGCCTGGTATCCGCAACGCTGCAGGAGCGAGCGGAAGCGTTCGGTGCCGATTAGCGGCTTATCGAGTTTTGCGAAGATCTCCGTCCCCCGTTCGCGCCCGCGAATTTCCCCTCCGCAAGCCCATCGGAGCGCATCGCGCCCGCCAGCGAAACGTTTAAAGGGACGTTACCAAACCTGCCTGCCTGCCACAAGCGCGAACCTGAGCGAACCTGTCTTGATTCCTTGATCGGGCCGGCTGAAAGGTGTAAGCTGCTGGGATTTTCGGAACCTCCACGTTTTAAGGACACCGATGAGCGAGAAGACTGGCGCGCCGGATGCCGCCCCCCTGCCCCGGCCCGTGATCCATGAAGACCACTGCAAGGGCTGCGGACGCTGCATCGAAGCCTGCCCCAAGAAGGTGCTGCGCTTCAAGGACACCCTCAACCGCCGCAGTGTCAAGCCCGCCGAGTATGTCGGCGCGGGCTGCATCGGCTGCGGCATCTGCTTCTACAACTGCCCCGAGCCGTTCGCCATCGAGGTGCACACCGCGGATCGCAAGACGGCCAAGTAAGGAATACTGACGCCCATGACCACCTTCGTCAAAGGAAACGAGGCCATCGTGATTGGCGCGCTCCACGCCGGCTGCGAGGCCTTCTTCGGCTACCCAATCACCCCCGCCAGCGAGATCGCACACGCGGCCTCCGCCTGGTTCCCCGCCGTCGGCCGCGAGTTCCTCCAGGCCGAGTGCGAGACCGCCTCGATCAACATGGTCTACGGCGCGGCCTCGGCCGGCAAGCGCTCGATGACCGCGACGTCCGGACCGGGCATGAGCCTCATGCAGGAGGGGATCTCCTACATGGCCGGCGCCGAGTTGCCGGGCGTCATTGTCAACATCCAGCGCGCCGGCCCCGGCCTCGGCAATGTCTATCCCGAACAGGGCG
>CAYPJN010000214.1:0-5250 GCA_964411055.1 uncultured Lentisphaerales bacterium
ATGCGGCTGTTGGGATCGGTGATCAGGCGCACCTCGGCCGTCGAGGTGGTAAGGTCCGTGACGCGCCCGACGAGTCCGTCGGCCGTCAGCACCGGGTCGCCGGCGGCAAGTCCGTCGGCGCGTCCCTTGCCGAGGCGGATCTGCCGCCACCAGCCCGTGGCGCCACCCGAAGAGAGCACCAGGCAGGGGACGAGGTGCGCGGACACGCGCGGCGGCAGGGCGAGCTGGCGCCGCAGCTCGCGATTCTCCACGGCAATCGGCTCCAGCATCGCGGCGTCGAGACGCAACCGCTCGACCTCCGCCTCGAGGGCGCGGTTGCGCCGGACGAGTCCGTCGGCCGTCCAGAGACGCACTACCTGGCCCCAGATACGCGTGCGGATCCAGGCGGCGCAGTTCTCAAGCGGATATGTTCCCTCGCGGGCGAGCCGGTGCAGCCAGACGCGCGTGCCGCCGATCATCAGCAGCACCAGCGTCAGCAGCAGGGCAGCCACCCATGCTCTTGTACCTCTAGCCATCCAACCCCATCCGGCCGCGGTCGCGCGGCCGTGTTTTCATGGAGGAGGCTACGGCAGGCAGTATCAGGCTTTGCGCGAAGTCATCTTCGCGATCAGGTTCAGCTCGTTGAGCACCACGCCGGTGCCCTCGGCCACCGCGCTGAGCGCGTCGTCCGCCCGGTGCACGGGCAGGCCGGTCTGCTCGGCCACCAGCCGGTCGAGGCCGGCAAGCAGCGAACTGCCGCCCGCCAGCACCATGCCGCGGTCCACCAGGTCGGCCGACAGCTCGGGGGGGCACTTCTCCAGCGTGATGCGGATCGCATCCACGATGGCGGAAATCGGTTCCTGCAGCGCTTCGCGAATCTCCTCGGAGGTCACCGTCAGCGTCTTGGGAAGACCGGCCACGAGGTCGCGGCCCTTCACTTCCATGGTCTTCTCCTCCGCCAGCGGGTATGCCGATCCCAGCCTGATCTTGATCTCCTCTGCCGTACGCTCTCCAATCATCAAATTGTAGACGCGGCGCATGTACTGGACGATGCACTCGTCCATCGCGTCGCCGCCGACCCGGACGCTCCGGGCATAGACGATGCCCGCCAGCGAGATCACCGCCACCTCGCAGGTGCCTCCGCCAATGTCGACAATCATGTTCCCCGCCGGTTCCTGCACGGGCAGCCCGGTGCCGATCGCCGCGGCCATCGGCTCCTCGATCAGGAAGACCTCGCGGGCGCCGGCGTGCTTGGCCGACTCCTGCACCGCGCGCTTCTCCACCTCGGTGATGTCCCCGGGCACGGCCATGATCACCCGCGGCTTGACCAGCTTGCGGGTGTGGACCTTGCGGATGAAGTAGCGGATCATCGCCTCGGTGATGTCGAAGTCCGCGATGACGCCCGACTTCATCGGCCGGATGGCCACGATGTTGCCGGGTGTGCGGCCCAGCATGCGCTTGGCCTCGTCGCCCACCGCCAGGATGCGCTTTGTGCCTTCCTGGATGGCCACGACCGAGGGCTCGCGCAGCACCACGCCCCGGTCCTTGACATACACGAGCGTGTTGGCGGTGCCAAGATCGATGCCGATGTCGTTGGAAAACAGATTAATGAACTTGTTCCACATCGCCTGCGGGTTCCTCACGCGGCAAGACCTGATGAAGCGCGATGCCGTATAGCTTGCGCCATGACACCCCCTCCGGTCAAGCGCAAAGAGATGGCGACAGGCAACCGGCTGGCCAAGGGGGCGCGCAAGAGGGTTGGAAAGACGGGGGAGGTGCGGGGAAAACAGTGGCGCGGGACCTCCGGGACTGCGATTCATAGTCCGAAGATGAACCGCAAGCGCAAGGGGAGTTGAAGCTACAAAGGCGGCATCTTTCTCAGTTCAGGGCCGCGCCCGCCGCGCCTTTTCAAATATGGGGTTTGACGGAGACGGGAAAAATTCGTAACATTGAAATTTCGTCTGAGAACCCCAATGGCGGGTGTCCGGTCTCCGGCGGCCGTCGAAGGAGCTGGTCTGTGAGTTTGATGGAACCGCTGCTTGCCCTCCAGGAAGTGGACACGCAAATCTACGAACTGCAAAGAGAACTTCGCGACATTCCGGTCCGCAGGCAGCAGGAGACCGCCCGCCTGCAGGATGCCCAGGAGCGCCTGAGCGCGGCGCAGGCCGAGCTGCGGGCATTCCAGACGCGCGTGGCGGATTTCGAGCTCCAGGTGAAGGCCGTGCTGGAACGCGTGGCCAAGCTCAGGCAGCAGCAGATGACCCTCAAGACCAACAAGGAGTTCCGGGCGATGGAGGCCGAGATCGGCAACGGGCTCCACGAGGCGGAGGCCCTCGAGGGCCAGCAGATCAATGCCATGGATTCCGTGCCGCCCGCACAGGCACGCGTCCAGGCGGCGCAGGAGCGCTTGGAAGCCGAGAAGAGCGGCATGGCGCAGTATGTCGCCGAGTTGGACAGCCGTCTGGCCGAGGTCAAGACGCGGCTGGCGCAGTTGGAGCAGTCGCGCGCGGAGGCCGCCAAACAGGTCCCGCCGGCGCATCTCCGGCGCTACGATCGGCTGCGCGGGGCGCGCCGGCCGACGGTGGTTCCGCTCAAGGACGGCATCTGCAGCGGCTGCCACCTGCAGCAGACCGCGGCGACACGGCATCTCGTGCAGCGCAAGAACGCGATAGTCAGTTGCGAGTCGTGCGGGCGCATCCTCTACGTCTAGCCGAACTGCACCGCGCGGCGCCGGGGCCCGGGGCGCCGCCCTTCTTTGGGCGCGACCTCAGGGACGCATCTTCGTTTCATCGAGTTGACACGCGGATGCGCCCAACTTCAGGCGCGGACGCGGTCAACGTACTCGCCGCTGCGGGTGTCGACGCGGATGACATCGTTCTCGTTGACGAAGAGCGGCACGGGCAACGTGTAGCCGCCCTCCAGTGTCGCCGGTTTGGTAACCTTGCCGCTGGCGGTGTTGCCGCGGGCGCCCGGATCGCACTTGACCACCTTGCGCTCGACGAAGTTGGGGAGGGTCACCTCTATCGCGGAGCCCTCGAACAGCAGCGCCTCGCAGGGCATGTCGTCCAGGAGGAAGAAGCGGCCTTCGCCGAGCACCTCGGAGGAGATGGTCAGCTCCTCGTAGTTTTCGTCGGTGAAGATGTACTTGCCGTCGGCCGTGTATGAGAAGCGCACGTTGATGTTCGTGAGCTCCGGTTTTTCGAAGCGATCCCCCGAACGGAAGCTGCGGCTCATGGTCGAGCCGGTGAGCATGTTCTTGAGCTTGCAGTTGTAGATCGCCTGACCCTTGCCCGGCTTGCTGAAGTCGAACTCGGTGATGATCAGGGGCTGGCCGTCGAGCATGATCTTGAGCCCCTTGCGCAGGTCGGATGCGGTGTACATGGTCGCGCTTTCTCTGTTTTCGTGTCTGGCCGGGGCCCGCGGCGGCGGCGGCCGGGATTGGCCCGGACCGCGGCGCCGCGTGCGGCGCTCAACCGGCGGCGGGGATCAGCAGGCGCCGTAGACGGCGGCCTCGCCGAGCAGCTCCTCGATGCGGAGCAGCTGGTTGTACTTGGCCATGCGGTCGGTGCGCGAGAGCGAACCGGTCTTGATCTGGCCGGCGTTGGTCGCCACGGCGATGTCGGCGATCGTGGCGTCCTCGGTCTCGCCCGAACGGTGGCTGACCACGGCGGTGTAGCCGGCCTTGTGGGCCATCTCGATGGCGTCCAGGGTCTCGGTCAGGGTGCCGATCTGGTTGACCTTGATGAGGATCGAGTTGCCGCACTTCTCGTCGATGCCCTTCTTCAGGAACTTGACGTTGGTGACGAAGAGGTCGTCGCCGACGAGCTGGCACTTCTGGCCGACCTTCTCGGTCAGCAGCTTCCAGCCCTTCCAGTCGTTCTCGTCCATGCCGTCCTCGATGCTGTCGATCGGGTACTTGGCGATGAGCTCGGCCAGATACTCGGCCTGCTGCTCGGAGGTGCGCTGCACGCCGGGCTTCTGGGCGCCGCGGGCCTTGGTCTCGAACTTGGCGTAGTCGTAGACGCCGTCCTTGAAGAACTCTGAGGCGGCGCAGTCGAGCCCCAGGGCGATCTCGCCGCCCTCGCTCTTGCGGCCGGGCTTGTAGCCGGCCTTCTGGATGGCCTTCATGATCGTGTCGAGGGCGTCCTCCGTGCCGTTGAAGACGGGGGCGAAGCCGCCCTCGTCGCCGACGGAGGTGCTCAGGCCGCGCTCCTTGAGCAGTTTCTTGAGGTTGTGGAAGACCTCGGCGCCCATGCGCAGCGCCTCGCGGAAGCTGGAGGCGCCGACCGGACGGATCATGAACTCCTGAAACGCGATCGGGGCGTCGGAGTGCGAACCGCCGTTGACGATGTTCATCATCGGCACCGGCAGGGCCTTGGCATTGACGCCCCCGATGTAGCGGTAGAGCGGCAGGGAGAGGTACTCGGCCGCGGCCTTGGCACAGGCCAGCGAGACCGCCAGCAGGGCGTTGGCCCCGAGGGCCGACTTCGTCGACGTGCCGTCGAGCTTGATCATCAGGCTGTCGATGCCGACCTGGTCGGTCACCTCCATGCCGATCAGCTCGGGGCCGATCTTCTCGTTGATGTTCTCGACCGCCTTGAGCACGCCCTTGCCGAGGTAGCGCTTATCGTCGCCGTCGCGCAGCTCGATGGCCTCGTTCTCGCCCGTGGAGGCGCCCGAAGGCACGGCGGCGCGGCCGAAGACGCCGCTCTCGAGGTAGACGTCGGCCTCGACCGTGGGATTGCCCCTGGAGTCCAGGATCTCGCGCGCGATGACATCAACGATGGTGGACATGCTTTATTCTCCTGCTGCGTTGCGCTACAATGCGACCGTTCAAGTTGGGCAAAACGCATTACTTTACGGAAAGAACTGCGACAATGCAAGCCTGCAATCGACCCCCGGCCACGGAATCCCCCTTGTACGAAAAGACCCTCGGCACCCGCACCGCCTTCCAGGGACGGGCGCTGCGGCTCGATGTTGTCGACATCGAGATGCCGGACGGGCGGCGCTCCTCGCGCGAGGTGGTGCGCCACCGCGGGGCCGTGGCCGTCCTGGCCCGCACGCCGGACCGGCGCTTCCTCTTCGTCCGCCAGTACCGCAAGGCAATCGAGTCGCCCTTCGTCGAGGTCGTGGCCGGCTCGCTCGAACCCGGCGAGGCCCCCGACGTGGCCGCCCACCGCGAACTCCGTGAGGAGAGCGGCTATCGCGCCGCCCGCCTGCTGCCGCTGGGAACCATCGTGGCCTGCCCCGGCTACTCCGAGGAGCGGCTGC
>CAYPJN010000215.1:0-5233 GCA_964411055.1 uncultured Lentisphaerales bacterium
CCGGCGCCGCGCGCGCGCGGGCCGAGGCCCGCAAGACCCTCGACGCCGCCCGCCGCGCCGTGGGGCTCGCATGAGCGGCAGCCCCGTGGCGGATGAGTACAAGGTCGACCTCGATGTCTTCGAGGGCCCCCTCGACCTGCTGCTCTATCTCGTCCGCCGCGACGAGATCGACATCTGCGACATCCGCATCGAGCGCATCACCGCGCAGTACATGGCGTACCTGGACATGATGCGCATGCTCGACCTGAACATCGCGGGCGAGTTCCTCGTCATGGCCGCCACGCTGATGGTCATCAAGAGCCGCCTGCTGCTGCCGGTCGAGTCGCGCGCCGAGGACGGCGACACCCAGGAGGAGGGCGTCGACCCGCGCCTCGACCTGGTGCGCCAGCTCATCGAGTACAAGAAGTTCAAGGATGCCGCCGCGCGCCTCATGGCGCGCGAGGCGCTGCAGGCCGAGCGCTTCGGCTTCGGCGGCGCCGCGGCGCATGCCGACGCCGCTGACGCGGAACCGGATGCGCGCGCCCTCGGCGATGTCGGGCTCTTCGACCTGCTGACCGCCTTCCAGGAGGTGCTCGCGCGCGCGCCGATGGAGCCGCTGGGGCACCTCGAGCCGATCCGCTGGAGCGTGCCCGACAAGATGGAGGCAATCCTCGATTCGGTCCGGCGCGGCGAGTCGCTGGCCTTCTCGCGCCTCTTTCACCCCGCGTCGCAGCGCGGCGAGGTGATCGTGACCTTCCTCGCCCTGCTCGAGCTGCTCCGCCTGCGCCAGGTGGCCATCCGCCAGCACGCCCCCTTTACCGAGATCATCATCACCACGCTGCCCGGCGACCTGCCGGCCGAGGCTCTCGCGCCGCCCGTGATCGGAGGTGGAACCCATGCCGAATCCTGAAGCCGATCCCGGTCCCGGCGCATCCAGCCTGCGTCAGGTCATCGGCGCGCTGGTCTTCAGCGCCGAGGCGCCGCTGCCCATTGAGTCGATCCGCAAGTGCCTGCGCGAGCACGCCGCCGAGGACAGCGCCGCCGCGCCGTTCGCCGAACTGACGCCGCGCGACATCCGCGACGCCCTCGAGGACATCGCGCGCGACCTCGACCGGCTCGATCTAGGCATTGAGCTGCGCGAGGTGGCCGGCGGATTCCGTTTCCAGACGCAGCCGGGGTGCGGCCGCTGGGTGCGCGCGCTGCTCAAGCGCGAGCGCCCCAGCCGCCTCTCGCGCTCCGCGCTGGAGACGCTGGCCATCATTGCCTACCGCCAGCCGATCGCCAAGTCCGAACTGGAGGGCATCCGCGGCGTCACGGTCGATCACATCGTCAAGGCGCTCATGGAGATGCACCTCATACGCATCATCGGCCGCAGCGACCTGCCGGGACGTCCCTTCCTATACGGCACGACCCCCGGCTTCCTGGAGCATTTCGGCCTGAAGAGCCTCGACGAACTCAACGAGCTCGACCCCACCCTGCAGCGCAGTAAGCCGGCGGCCCAGCCCCGCAAACCGCGCGCCAAACCGGCGCCCGCTGGGAAGGAGGAGGCCGCGGCAACTGAGGGCGCTCCGGCGGCAGCGGCGGAGACCCCGGCGGCGCCGCCCGCCGCGGAGCAGCCGGACGACGGGGCGGCCGCGCCAGCGTCCAGCGCCGCCGCCGAAGAGCTGGCCACGCTGGCCGGTCCGGAGGGCGAGGAGGCGCTCAAGGCCGCCCAGGCCTCCGACCCCGTCTTCGATCCGCCCCCCGCCGGCGAAGGCCGCGACGCGTGATTGCCCGCCGCTCCGCTTCCGGGCGCTAAACCCCGGCGGCCAGCCCGAGCAACCGGGCGGCGTTGCCGCCCATCAGCGCCTGCATGCGGTCGGTCGGCAACTGCAGCGCCTCGAGGCGTGCCAGTTGCTCGTCGTGACGCGCCCAGGGCCAGTCGCTGCCGAAGAAGAGCCGGTCGGCCGGGTGGCGCATGAAAAGCTCGCGGGCGCGGCCGGGCGGGAGGTAGTCCAGCGACATCGAGATCTCGATGTCGATCGGCTGGCCGATCAGCAGGCGCTCGGCGGCGTCCCAGTCCATCCAGCCGCCCAGATGGCTGGCGACGAACTTCAAGTCCGGCAGGGCGTCGAGCAGCCGGCGGACACGGGCCGGGTCGCAGATACGATCGCGCGGGAAGGCGATGTCGAATCCGACATGGCAGACCACCACGAGTCCGTTGCGCCGGGCGCAGTCCATCAGATCGATGGCACCGGGCGAGTCAAGCTCGAACCGCTGGTAGTAAGGGTGGAACTTGATGCCCTTGAAGCCGGCCCGCGCCGTCTGCTCGATATGCCGGTAGCGCTCGGGATCCTCGGGATGCACCGAGAGGAAGGGAATCGCGCGCCGGGCGGCCGCCTCGCCGAAAGCCCCGTTCCGGATGGCCTCGGACCATTTCATGATCACGTCGAACTGCGTCGGCTTGGTGGCGATCGAGCAGATCACGGCGGCGTCGATCCCGCAAGCCTCCAACTGGCTGGCCAGCGTGCCGAGACGCCCGTCTTCGCAGCGGTAGCCGGGTGGCATCTCGGCCAACAGGGCCGCCATGGCCCGTTCGGCAATCGTGTCGGCGAAGGCGTGCGCGTGAATGTCGATGCGCATGACGGCGCCTGCTACTGGCGGAGCAGCCGGGCGGCGACTGGCAGCTCGGCCCCGTTTTCGGCGATGCGTCCCTCGACCGACATGCGTCCACCGTAGCCGATCTCGCGCACCGTCCGCAGGAAACGCGGCAGGGCCTCGCAAGGTTCGGCGCCGGGCGGCCGCCGGTTGGCCTTGGTCGCCACGTGCATGTGTTTGAAGAGCGGCGCGGCCGCGACGATGTCGGCCTCGGGCTCGCCGTTGCAGGCCCAGTGGTAGCCGTCGACGAGCAGCCGGATGGCCTTGTCGTCCACCAGGCGTGTCAGGCGCGCGCACTCGGCAACGGTGTTGAGGATGTTGCACTCGCCCGTCCGCAGCGGCTCGATCACGATGACCACGCCGTGCCGCCGGGCCACGGGCGCCAGCCGCCTGAGAAAGGCGGCGATCTGGCCCTCGGCCCGCGTCCGGTCGAAGCCTTCGGGCACCTGGCGCGCGCCGCCCGAGCCGAAGACGATCGTGTCGACGCCCGCCGCCGCGGCGCGCGCGCAGGCCGTGGCCGCATAGGCGTCCAGCGCCGCGTCGTCGACCGCCGGCCCCGTGACCTTGAGGTCGCCCGGCAGGAAGCAGTTGCAGACGGGACACGGCAGAGGCGCAGCCCTGACGGCCGCCAGCGCCTGCTCGAAGGCGGACGCCTCCGCGCGCGGCTGCAGGAACGCCTGCACGGACCACTCGAAATAATCGAAGCCCGCCGCGGCGGCCGCCGCCGCAATCTTGGGAGAACCGCAGACGCCGATGGTCATGATCTTGCTCCTTCTCAGTCCGTGTCGAGCAGCGCGCGCCACTCGGCCAGTTCCCTGCGCCGCGCATCCGCCCATGCGGCCACGTCGCCCGCTGCCGCCGGCGGCGGCGCTACATGCGCCGTGCCGCACTCCGGGCAGCAGGCGCCCGCCGCCACCGGCGCGCCGCACTGGCGGCAGTTCCGTTCCAGAACCTCGCCGCAGAAGGCGCAGTGGCGCCCGCCCGGCGCCGGCTGGCGCCGCGGCCAGAAGACCAGTTCGCCGTCGACGACGAGCGGCACGTTCGACGGACAGCCGCCGTTCGGGCAGAAGGCGCGGCCCGCCGACGGCGCCGCGGGCGCGGGCGCGGACGCGGACGCGGGATCGAGAGGCACCTCCAGAATGGCGGCTAGCTTCTCGACTGTGCCGCGCGCGAGCGCCTCCATGCGTCCCGACTCCATCAGGCTCAGCGCCGACTGCTTGCACCCGGCCTGCGCGGCCAGAGCCGACTGGGTCAGACCCCGGGCGCGGCGCGCATCGCGCAGGCGGCGGTGAAGCGGAAGGCTGGATGGATCGGGGGCCATACGGGGGGAAAGTATTGCCGATTTGCCGCCGCTGGGCAAGCCCCGAGTCCGGAGGATCGGGATTTGACACGGGCTAGCCACAGGGGGGCGCGCGGGGGGCGCATGGAGGAGCGGGCGGGAGTTGCAGGCAAGACGCTTCACGCTGTACATGGGCCCATCAGCATTCCGCCCACCTATCATGCGCCCCCCGCGCCCACCTTCGGCTAGCCGATTACAGGCGAAAATATACGTGGTGAAAATATACGTGGTTGCATCGCGCCGCGGAATCCTGTATATTGCACTCCGTTTCACCCGGCAGAGCGAGCGTAACTCAGTTGGTAGAGTGCCACCTTGCCAAGGTGGTTGTCGAGGGTTCGAATCCCTTCGCTCGCTCCATTTTCTTTTCCGTGGGAGCGTAGCTCAGTTGGTTAGAGCAGCTGACTCTTAATCAGCGGGTCGTGGGTTCGAGTCCCTCCGCTCCTACCAATCCCAAGCCGAACAAGCGCGAATAAATGCTGGATTCCCGTTATTCGCCTGACGCGGATGGGGGCCGTTCAAGCGCGCTGGGCTATCCTTGCGCCCCCGGCAGGGATCCGTCCACGCATTCATCTGGCAGGGAATAGACGGTTCGAAGGTCGTCTCTCATTTTCCGCCGGAGGATACCTACAACAGCGACCTTCTTCCCGGAACGCTCGTCCGTCACGAGAATAACAATGCCGATGCGGCTGGCGGTAGACTCCGTCGCACCCGGACGGTCGCGATAGGCCGGGTAGCAGTTACACGAGATCACATCGACGTGCGGGGCGAAACGACGGTAGTCGAGGACTTCGGAGAACCCCATCTTGTTGATCGTGACGGGGATGTCCGGCGTGATGGCGCGCAGGATCCGTCCAGGCCGATGATCTCGTCCCAGTCGGTGAAGGTGTGCGCCCAGAATCCGGTCCACCAGGCCTCGTTCAGCCGATCCAGCGTCTGTTAGCGCGCCCGCAGCCAGACGCGGAAGGCGTGCAGGCAAGGTGTAGTGTCCCTCTTCAGGCTCCAGTGCAGCCCAGGCGAAGATGGCCACGGAAACGGAATTGATGCCCGCGAGCGGAAAGAGACGCAAATCCCCGTCCAGCGTGCCGGGCACGTGGCGCCACTGGTCAGGAACGCGCAATAGAGCAAGGTAGGGCGAACCGTCCCGGTGAGCCGTTTCGCCCACAAGCCATGCACTTCTCTCACGCACCCCTACGCCACTGACCCTTAATTGCACCGACCCTTAATTGCACCGGCCCATTATTATGGCACGGGCGACGGGATTCATGTATCATGCGGACT
>CAYPJN010000216.1:0-4413 GCA_964411055.1 uncultured Lentisphaerales bacterium
GCCCCTTCTGCCGTGAGCCCGCAACGGTGGAGCCCGACACGCTCGCAGCCAACCACATTCCGGCGAACTTCTTCGACGGCGCCACCGTCTACGCCCCCAAGGGCTGCCCCAAGTGCAACGACATTGGCTACAAGGGCCGCGGCGCGCTCATGGAGGTGCTGACCGTCAGCGACCAGGTGCGCGAGGCGATCATGCACGGCGAGAGCTCGGCCCGCATCCGCGAGTTGGCCATCGCCGCCGGCATGCTGCCGCTCAAGGAAGTGGGTCTGCGCAAGGTGCGCGCGGGAGCGACATCGCTGCAGGCCGCGCTCGAGGTCACGGGCGGCGACTAGCGGGACGCGCGCCGCCGGGCGCGATGCGTGCATAAGACAAGGACTGAAACGACATGGCGGCACACGCGAATACAGGCAAGGGCGCACACATCGGGGGCGTCAAGCGCATCATCAACACCGAGCTGGTGCCCTTCTCGCGCCAGATCTCCTCCATGCTCCGCGCGGGCATGTCGCTGGTCGTCTCGCTCTCGACCATCGAGGAGCAGGTGGTCAACCCCAACTTCCAGCGCGTCGTCACCGGCATCCGGGAGACCGTGGAGGGCGGCGGCTCCTTCTCGGACGGCCTGGCGCGCTACCCGCGAATTTTCGACGACCTGTATGTCAACATCGTCCGCGCCGGCGAGCGCAGCGGACAATTCTCCGAGTCCATGGCGCGCCTCAGCACGCTGCTCGAGGCCTCCGCCAAACTGCGCCGCAAGGTGCGCTCGACCATGGCCTATCCCACCATCGTCCTGGCCATGGCGCTCAGCATCGCCGCAGCCATGATCATCTTCGTCATGCCGATCTTCGGCAGCATGTTCGCGGACTTCGGACAGGCGCTGCCCGCGCCCACCCAGTTCCTGCTCGACCTCAGCGACTTCATCCGCGAGTTCTGGTGGCTGTTGATCCTCGTGCTGGGCGGCTGCGTGTCAGGCTTCAGGCACTGGGTGCGGACGGAAAAGGGCGCCGTCCTCTTCGACCGCTTCAAGCTGCGCATGCCCGTCTTCGGGCCCCTCAACCAGCGCGTCGCCATCTCGCGCTTTGCCGGCATCTTCTCCCAGATGCTCCATAGCGGCGTGCCGATCCTCGACGCCCTGCGCATCGTCTCCAAGGCCTGCGGCAACCGCGTGGTCGGGCAGTCGATCCTCCAGGCCCGCGAGACCGTCGAGTCGGGCGAGCCCCTCTCGGCGGGACTCGATAAGAAGGAGGGCATCCCTTTGCTGGTCGTCCGCATGGCCGCCGCCGGCGAGCGCTCGGGCAAGCTCGACGAGATGCTCGACCATATCGCCAAGACCTACGACGACGAGGTGGAGACCATGCTGGCCACCCTGACATCCCTGATGGAACCCATTCTGATGGGCTTCCTGGGCGTGCTGATCGGCGGCATCGTCATCTCGATGTACCTGCCGATCTTCAAGATGTCGAGCATCGTCGGGGGCTAGGAAGATGCGCTTCCTGGTCACCGCCGGCCCGACGCGCGAACACCTCGACCCCGTGCGGTTCCTGAGCAACCGCTCGACGGGGCGCATGGGCTTCGCCGTCGCGGCGGCCGCCGCCGAGGCGGGCCACGCCGTCACGCTCGTCGCCGGCCCCGTCGCGCTCGCGACACCGCCGGGCGCCGCGCGCGTCGACGTCGTCAGCGCGCGCGACATGCTCGCCGCCGTGCAGGCGCGTCTGGACGATGCCGACGTCCTGGTGATGACCGCCGCCGTCGCCGACTGGCGCCCGCGCCACACCGCCGCCGCCAAGCTCAAGAAGACCGAGATGAATCCCGTCATCGAGCTGGAGCCCAACCCCGACATTCTCAAGACCCTGGCTCCGACGAAGGGCGGACGCCTCTTCGTCGGTTTCGCCGCCGAGACCGGCGACCCGCTGCCCGAGGCGCGCCGCAAGCTCGCCGCCAAGGGCCTCGACCTGATCGTCGCCAACGACGTCTCGCGCGTCGACTCGGGCTTCGCCGTGGAGACCAACCGCGTGACGCTCATCGGCGCCGAGGGCACCTTCGCCCCCCTGCCGCTCATGGCGAAGCTCGATGTCGCCCGCGAAATTGTCAGGTGGTGCGAGGCACGGCGGCCCGCGGCCGCCGCCGCGCCCCGGGCACCAGGATGATCCGCCCGGCGGGGCGCCGCCCGCCCAGGGAGGACGTCGTACCGCAGCAGACCACGCATGAACACCCTGATAATCTACTGCCATCCGCACACGGGATCCCACAACCGGCGCATCCTCGAGGCCGTCGAGCGCGGGCTCGCCGCAGCGGGCACCGACTACACGCTCGTCGACCTGTACGCCGATAGCTTCGAACCGCGGCTGACGCGCGGCGAGTACGCGCGCATGTTCATCGAGCGCGCCACGGACACGGACGCGGATGTGGCCGCGCTCCAGGAACGCGTCCGCGGCGCCCGGAACCTGGTCTTCATCTATCCGGTCTGGTGGTACACGGCGCCCGCCGCCCTCAAGGGCTTTCTCGACCGCGTCTTTACAGCGGGCTTCGCCTACCGCTTCCGCCGCCTGACGTGGTTCCTCAAGACAGGGGGCGCCATCGTCTCCTTCATCCCCGGCCTGCGCTACCTCGTCCAGCCAATGGCGGCCCAGGGACTGCTCAAGGGACGCCGCGCCTACATATTCCGCACCTACGGCGGCCTGCCCATGGGCCGCCGCATGTTCGGCGACACACCGGCCTTCCTGGAGAACGCCGTGCTGCGCTTCTGCGGCATCACCCACATCCGCATCCGCGAGGTCTACGGCGTGAACCTCTCCTCCTTCACGCCCGCGCGCGAGGCGCGCCATCTGCGCGCCATCGAGCGCATCGCCTCCGGCATCCGCAACACCTGAGACCACTTACACGCCACGACGCGAAAGGAAACCACCGCATGCACCTGAACGACACCGACACCGCCCAGGCCGCCGCACCTGCCCTGCTCCGGTGGGCGCTGGGACTGCTTATGCTCAACAGCGGCCTCTCCAAGCTCGGCAACCTGGGCGGTTTTGTCGACGGCTACCTGCTGCCGGCCTTCGCCCAGACTCCGCTGCCGGCGTGGATGGTGGCCGGCTACGGCTACGCGCTGCCGCCGGTCGAGGCGCTGCTCGGTCTGCTGCTGCTGCTCGGCCTCTGCCGCCGGGGCGCGCTCCTGCTGAACGGGTTGACGCTGCTCTCGCTGGCCTTCGGCCAGATGCTGCTCAAGAACCACCCCACGGTCGGCACGATCTTCCTCTATGTGCTGATGACGGCCCTCGCGCTGGGGATGGGCGGCGCGGACCGCTGGAGCCTGGACGCGCTACTCGGCGCACGCCGACGCGCCGCGGCGGACGCCCATTGAACGCGGCGGCGAACCGGGCGGGCGACTGGCTCCGCGAGCTGCGCGCCCCCTTCCTGCCCTCCTCGGCGGCGGCGGTCTTCGTCGGCGCGGCCCTCGCCTGGCACCGCGCCGGCGTCTGGCACTGGGGACTCTTCGTGGCCTGCCTGGCGGGCGTCGGATGCCTGCACGCCGGCGCCAACGTGCTCAACGACTACGGCGACCACCGCGGCGGCAGCGACGCACTGAACACGGAGTTCATCCATCCATTCACCGGCGGCAGCCGCCTGATCCAGCAGGGCCGGATGCGGCCCGCCGAGGTGCTGTGTCTCGGCGCCGGGCTCTTGTGCGCCGGGCTGGCCATCGGCCTGGCGCTGACCCTGCGACGCGATCCGGGGCTGCTGCCCTTCCTGGCGGCAGGGCTGGCGGCGGGCATCGGCTACAGCCTGCCGCGAGTCGGATGGGCCGCGCGCGGCATGGGCGAGGTGGCCATCGCAATAGCCTTCGGGATTCTGCCGGTCGCCGGCACTTACCGCGTACTTACCGGCGCTGTAACACGCGAGGCGTTTTCGACGGCGCTGCCGGTGGCGGTGCTGATCAGCGCGGTGCTGTTCGTCAACCAGTTCCCGGACGCGCGGGCCGACGCCGCCGCGGGCAAGCGCCACTGGGTCGTGCGCCTGGGACGGCGGCGCGCCGCGCGCGTCTATGCCGCCATGATGGCGCTCGGGCCGTGCCTGCTGCCGCTGGGGGCCGCGCTAGGGCTGCTTCCGGGCGCGCTAGCCTGGGCGGCGCTGCCCGGACTGCTCGGCATTCCTGCCGTCCGGCGCGTGCTGCGCCATTACGATGCGCCCGACCGCATGGCGCCCGCCAACGCCCTGACCATCGCGGTACACCTCGCCACCTGCGTGCTCATGGGCCTGCTGCTGCTCTTTTGAACCCTTATTGAACGGCCCGCTTGCCCGCCCGCTTGCCCGCCACGTCTTCGCTCCCCGCCGTCGCCTCACGGCGCATAGCCCAGTATTCTCCACACTCCTGTGGTCATGTCGACCACCCAATGCACATCGGGCTCGTTGACATAATACCACGCG
>CAYPJN010000216.1:4423-5155 GCA_964411055.1 uncultured Lentisphaerales bacterium
ACGCGCCATTGCCCTGGCAGTAGGCATAGGGCCAAAAGAAATACACCCATCCCTGCGCCAGTCCACTGGCCTGCATCAGCCTCCACCCGTCCGCGGGCGGGTGACCATAGACCCACTGGATGTTGCCATCGTTGAACCAATTCCAGTGCGTGGTTGCCTGATCATACGCCCAAGGCCAGGCGAAACAGACCCATCCGGACGGCTGCCAGCCAGCGGGCAGGAATACGGGACTACCGGTGACATCGAAATCCGTTCCGTCAAAGGTGGCGACACCCAGTAGATTGCAGAGACCTGGCGCGCCAGACAGCATATAGCTCGCCACGGTCGGCTGATCGCCGTTCCCGCTCCAGGAAAGCAGGTGTGTCGTTGCGTTCCAGTGGCTGCTGGGCCCGGCGACTCCCGATGGCGTATAGCCGGCGGGCAGGGTCTCCGCGAGCGTCCAGGCCAGAGTCCCCGCCGCGGGCGTGACGGAGATGCTCACGGCTGTTCCCGCAACCTTGGAGAAGGACGAGGTGCGCACCGCCGTCCCGCTTCCGCTTGTCGTGTTGTCCGCCTCGACGGCCGTCACCGTGGCCGGAACCAGCCCCGCCGCGGACACCATGATGGTGGCCGCCCCGTCGGCCATGTCGGCGTCCTGCGCCGCGGAGAGCGTCACCGTCCGCCAGGTGTTCCAGTTCGCCGTCGTGAACGACAGGCTCGCACCGCCCGCGACCGCGATGTCGGCGTCGCCCG
>CAYPJN010000217.1:0-5151 GCA_964411055.1 uncultured Lentisphaerales bacterium
GGGTCGCGTGGCCTTTTCAATGCCTCGGGCGTTGCAATGGCCCCTCGCGCGCGCGCATGCATAGCACCGTACATCTTCACTCAAGGCACCAGGTCGGGACAGTTGATCCGCGCGTGTTTGGCGGGTTCCTGGAGCACATTGGCCGGGCGGTATATGAAGGCGTATATGAACCGGGATCCCGCCACGCTGATGAACACGGTTGCCGCGGGGATGTTCTTGCCGCGCTGAAGCGTCTGGACATGACGACTATGCGGTATCCCGGCGGAAACTTCGCTTCGGGCTATCACTGGATGGATGGCATTGGGCCGAAGGCGAGCCGCCCTGTGCTCCGTGAGCTCGCCTGGCAAAGCATTGAGAGCAACCAATTCGGCACGGACGAGTACCTTGCCCTGTGCCGCCGGATGGGCTGGACGCCAATGCTCACGGCGAATCTCGGCACAGGCACACCGGAAGAGGCGCGGAACTGGGTCGAATACTGCAATTGTCCCGGGGGAACGCGCTTTGCGGATATGCGCGTCGCAAACGGTTTCCGTGAACCGCATGGCGTGCAAATGTGGTGCCTGGGCAACGAAATGGACGGAAGCTGGCAACTCGGGCATGTCCCGGCCGGTCAGTACGCGATCCGTGCCCAGCAGGCGGCAAAGATGATGAAGGACGCCGACAAGACCATCGAGGTGGTTGCCTGCGGTTCTTGCAGCACCGGCCTGCCAACCTACATGGAATGGGACCGCCAAGTTCTCGAACACATCGGCGATCTGGCGGACTATGTCAGTCTGCACCGCTACGTGGGCAATCGGGACGGCGACACGGCCGACTACCTGGCCGGAACCAACGGCATTGACCGGCAGATCGAGGAGATGGACGCTGTTTGCCGGTTCGTGCAAGCCCGGCGCAAAAGCGGGAAGCGAACCTATCTGTGCTTTGACGAATGGAACGTCTGGTACAAGAACCGGCAGATGGATGGCGAAGGCAAGCGGGCTCCCCACCTGCTCGATGAGGTCTATAATCTCGAAGACGCGCTAATGGTGGCCGGGTTCTTGCACAGTTTTGTGCGGCACGCCGATTGCTTGAAAATCGCCAACCTGGCACAGATCGCCAATGTCATCGCGCCGATTCTTACGCGTGACGAAGAGATGCTGATCCAGAGCACCTTTTACCCGTTCGAATTGTTCAGCAAGCGGCGGCAGGGCACGGCATTGCGTGTGGTCGTGGACGGACCGTCGTATGAAGGCAAAACCAATGGCCGTGTCACCTTTGTCGATGCCAGCGCGATTCTCAACGAACAGAAACTGCACGTCTTCCTCACGAACCGCAGTCGGGATCGGGACATGGATGTGACGGTAGACCTCGCCGACAGGACCATCGAGACGATCGAATCCATGGAGATCGTCGCCGGAAATGATCCGAAGGCCGTGAACTCCTACGAGAATCCGTCGGCCGTCTGCGCGCGGGAATTCAGCGAGTTCGCGGTCAGGAACGGCAAGGTTCTCGGCAAGCTGCCGCCGTTGGCCTTCGCCGCAATGACGCTCAACCTAGAATGAAGTCCAGCCGGAGAATTGGACATGAAAGATCAGATTGTTCTCGAATTGTCGCACCGTCGCGACAACCCGCGCAACTCCGAAGGCGCCTTCGTCATGCTGAAAAGCGGGCGCATCCTCTTCGTCTATACCCACTACTACGGCGAGAGCTGGGCCGACGAGGCGACGGCGCGACTCTGCGCGCGCTTTTCCGACGATGGCGGGCGCACCTGGTCGGAACGCGACGAGGTGGTGGTGGAAAACGAGGGCGGATGCAATGTCATGAGCGTGTCCCTTCTGCGCTTGCAGGACGGCCGCATTGCCCTCTTCTACCTGCGCAAGAACAGCATTGCCGATTGCCGCGCCTATCTGCGCACGTCCGCCGATGAAGGCCGGAGTTGGAGCGAACCGACGCTATGCATCCCGGCTCCCGGCTACTTCTGTGTCAACAACGACCGCGTCATCCAGTTGAGCGGCGGCCGGCTGGTCATGCCCGCCGGCTGGCACAGGAACCGGCTGACGGCCGATACGCCGCGGAATGATTACTATTCCGCAACCGATTCCCGCGGCATCGCCACGTTCTTCCTCTCCGACGACGCGGGTCATTCCTGGCGCGAGGCGCGTGACTGGTGGGCGCTGCCGATACGCAGCGGCAGCGGCATGCAGGAACCCGGCGTCGTGGAACTCGGCGACGGGCGCCTGTACGCCTACGCGCGCACCGACATCGGCTGTCATTACGAACTCTATTCCGAGGACCGGGGCGAGACTTGGACGCCGCCACGTCCGTCGGTGTTCCGCGCTCCTTGTTCGCCGCTGTGCATCAAGCGCCTGCCCGCCACCGGTGATCTGCTCGCGGTGTGGAACGACCACAGCGGCCGCCTGATCCCCGTCTTGCAGCAGAACAACAAATTCCAGTCCAAGAGCTGGGGCCGTACCCCGCTCGTGAGCGCCATCAGCCGCGACGATGGTCGAACCTGGGAACACCACAGAGTGCTGGAGGATGCTCCCGACCACGGCTTCTGCTATACCGCGATCCACCCGACCGACGACGCCGTCCTGCTGGCCTATTGCTGCGGCGGCGGCGAGCATAGCGCCGTGCTTCAGGATCTCCGCGTGCGGCGGGTCACGCGGGATTGGCTCTGCCAGTAAGGGATCGGGGCGCGGCCGCGCCGTGAAGGCGGGCGGTCAAGGTGCGGCGGCAATTCGCCTAGGCCTTCCAAGCAGATCTGGTCATGCTTGTGTTCCCTGGGATGCAGGACTACCGGATCGCGGCGAGGCTGGTTGAACGATTCCTCTTTCCGCCAGAACGCCGCGCCGGCGAAACACGCGTGCGGGGACGCCGACAGCCACCGAGAACGGCGGAATGGGTTTCACCACCACCGAGCCTGCGCCGATGACCGACCCCTCGCCGATGTCGGCGGAGTACAGGACACAAACACACATACCGAGGTAGCAGTCCCGGCCGACGACAACGCGACGGCAGTGCCCGCCCTGCTTGATGATGGGGCGCGCCGCATCGTCGAACTTGTGGGAGTATGGCGTGATGGTGACGTTCTGGGCGAAGAGGGTGTCCTCCCCGATCTCCAATCCCCGGTGTCCATGCAGGCAGCAGCCGGTGCCCAAATAGACGCGCGGTCCGATCTCGATGTAGCCGTCGGCGCCTTCCGTGTCGAGGTAGACGCGATGCTTCAGATTCACGGCGTCGGCGAGAGTGATCCCGCGTTCCGAACGGGCGACGAGGGTGCAGTCGTCCTCGATGCACACGTTGTCGCCAAGGGAGATGTTTTGCGGATTGACGAGTTTAACGCCGCAGCCGATCCGTACGTTGGCGCCCATGTGTCGCAGCAGGCTTGCGTAGTAGGCGCGGCGCAACTCCGCCGCGCGCGGGGTGTCCATGTTCAGGAACACGGCGCGGTGATACACCTCCCGCTCGTCCGGCGGAAGCGCCTCGAAGGCCTCTGTGAAGCGAGTCGTCATGGCGTGTTACCCCCGTCCTACGTCGCAGCCATGAAACCCCACGCCTTGCCGTCATCGGTGCGCATGGCCAGGACGACCTCGTTCCGTCCTTTCCGAAAGATCACGGGCACCGACTGGACCGCCGCCGCGACCGGATGCGTCGCCTTTTGGCTGCACAGGATTTCCTTCCGGTTCACGAAGACCTTGAAGGGCCCATCCGCGCCGATGCGCAGAAGGGCGGCGCCCGCCTTCTTAGCCGTGAGAAAGCCGCGGCAGTAGACCAGCCCGTCCTTCGGCGTGCCGTGGTACGCCGGCCGGATGTCTTCGAAGCCGAGCGACGCGTCGTGCCGGAGCGCCTTGAACGGAAGGCCCCTGGCTGGATAGCGGACCGCGGCAATGCGCGTCTTGTCGGCCAGCAGCGCCGAACACGCGAGCTTCACGAGGCCGGGCTTTGTCCGTCCCGTTAGCCGCCGCCTGAGCGCGGCGACCTCCTTCTTGAGCGCGGGCAGGAAACCCGGGGCCAACACCTGCTTCTCTCCGCCGACCTCCAGCATCTCGGCGAGCACCTGCGCGCCGTCGGAGTCCGGATACGCCTTAACGATCTCGCGCGCCTGGCGGTAGGTTTCCACCAGTTTCGGGTAGTCGCCGAGAAGCTGGTTTGCCACCGGCAGGAACTCCTCGGGTCGGGTGAGATCCGGCTGCACCTTTTTCCATGCCGCATAGGCGCGGTACACGGGGGCGCGAGCGACCATATCCTTCATGATGGTGGAGAAACTGGCCGCCCTGTCCTGGGCGTCCGGCACGAAACCGCCGAACACGCCGCGCTTGACGTCGTATCGATCCTGCTGCCAGTCGTCGGAACGGTAGCGGTCGCGGTCGGCCTTCTTGCGGAAATCCGGCACCTCCATCGGCTTGCCGCCTTCCAGCGTGCTGCGCAGCGCCTGGATGCCGGGAATGGTGACATCGCAGCCCCCGTAAATGTCGAACGGTCCCTTCTCGCCGGTGAGGATTTCGCGGGCGAAGTAGTAGAGCGTCCAGAAATCGCCGCCACCGTGGCCGGTCTGCGCCGCCAGTTCCCCGAGGCCTTCCCACTTCGGATTGACCTGCATCATCGGGGACTTGCCTGCGGCGCCGAGGCGCAGGCGGACGCCATCGCTGCTGCTCGTGTAGGCGCCCAGCGTGCCCCACATGCGCTGGGTGTGCACATCGTTGGTGGTGGCTCCCATCAGGTTGCGCACCACGCTGCCGTTGTCCATCTGAATCATCGACGGGGCCATCGTGTTCAAGCCGCTACCGCGGAGATATCCCGCAAGGTGGGGCCGGACGGGAAACGCCTCCACCATTGTCGGGCGCGTGCCGGTTATTACCATGACGGGCCCCAGGGAATGGGTGCAGTAGTAGTGGGCGCTCAGCCAGCTACGCCAGTTGTGAACCGTATGGCCCGGCTGGACGGGGATGCCGTCGATGTAGGTGTAGCACAAGGACCGGCACTCGTGGACGTATTCGTATTCGGCATACATGAGGTCGCCGAACAGTCCATCCTTCCAGCGGCGCGCCAGCCACATGTTCGCGGCGCTGAAGGGGTAATTCTCTGCGAGGTTGTAGACGAGGTTGCGCTTCTCGACCTCCTCCACCAGCCTGACGCCCTCGGCCAGCGAGAAGAACGAGGTCACCTCGG
>CAYPJN010000218.1:0-5150 GCA_964411055.1 uncultured Lentisphaerales bacterium
GAACACGCCGCTGAGCAACTTCGAGGCGGGCAGCAACTACAAGGACGTGCAGGACCCCGCCATCACCGTCCGCGCCCGGGTCACCGCGGGGGCGCCCGCCGACTGGGGCGAGAGCTATCTCCTGGTCTGGACGACCACCCCCTGGACGCTCCCCGAGAACCTCGCCATCTGCGCCGGGCCGGCCATCGACTATGTCGCGGTGCGGGACGCGAAAGAGGGCGTCATCTATGTCCTCGCCGAGTCCCGCCTGGCCGCCTATTATAAACAGGCCGATGCCTATACCGTCGTCGCGCGGTTCACGGGCGAGGCCCTGTTGGGCTGGCGCTACGAGCCGATCTTCCCCTATTTTGCCGGCCAGGACGCCTTCCGCGTCCTGAACGACGCCTTCGTCACGACGACCGACGGCACCGGACTCGTCCACATGGCCCCCGCCTACGGCGAGGACGACTTCCGCGTCTGCCGCGACGCCGGCATCGGACTCGCCGACCCGCTCGACGACGACTGCGTCTTCACCGCCGCGGTGCCCGACTTCGCCGGACAGTTCTGCAAGGACGCCGACAAGGCGATCATCCGCGCCCTCAAGCAGGCCGGCAAGCTGGTCCACCAGGGCACCATCGTCCACAGCTACCCCTTCTGCGACCGGACCGACACCCCGCTCGTCTACCGCGCCATCGAGGCCTGGTACGTCAAGGTCGAGGACATCCGCGACCAGCTCGTGGCGGCCAATGCCGAAGTCCATTGGATGCCCGATTACGTCGGCGAGAAGCGCTTCGGCAACTGGCTCCGCGAGGCGCGCGACTGGAACATCTCGCGCAACCGCTTCTGGGGTTCCTGCATCCCCGTGTGGGTCAACGAGGCCGACAGCCGCGACACGATCTGCGTCGGCTCGATCGCCGAGCTCGAGGCGCTCTCCGGACAGACCGTCGCCGACCTCCACAAGCACTGCATCGACCCGATCGTCATCGTGCGCGACGGCAAGACCTACCGCCGCACGCCGGAGGTGCTCGACTGCTGGTTCGAGTCGGGCGCGATGCCCTACGCCCAGCAGCACTTCCCCTTCGGCGACAAGCACGACCCGGCCGACTTCTTCCCGGCCGACTTCATCGCCGAGGGCCTCGACCAGACGCGCGGCTGGTTCTACACCCTGCTCGTGCTCGGCGTCCAGCTCTTCGGCGCGTCTCCCTTCCGCAACGTCGTCGTCAACGGCCTGGTGCTGGCCGAGGACGGCAAGAAAATGAGCAAGCGCCTGAAGAACTATCCCGACCCGGCGCACCTGATCGACACCTACGGGGCCGACGCCCTGCGGCTCTACATGATCTATTCGCCCGTGGTCCGGGCCGAGAACCTGCGCTTCTCCGAGCACGGCGTCCGCCAGCTCGCGCGCGACCTGCTGATCCCCTGGTGGAATGCCTACGCCTTCTTCGTCACCTACGCCAACGTCGACGGCTGGCACGAGCCGCGCGTCGCGCGCCCCGACAGCGCCAACGAGCTCGACCGCTGGATCGTCAGCGCCCTCGAGACGCTCGTCGGCGAGGTCACCGCGGCCATGGACGGCTACGACCTGCAGCGCGCCGTGCGCCCCTTCGTGCAGTTCATCGACGACCTGACCAACTGGTACATCCGCCGCAGCCGCCGCCGCTTCTGGAAGTCGCAGGACGACACCGACAAGCGCGACGCCTACCGCACGCTGCGCTACGTGCTCGTGCAGCTCTGCAAGGTGGCGGCGCCCTTCACCCCCTTCATCAGCGAGTCGATCTACCGCAACCTGCGCGGCGACGACATGCCCGCGTCGGTCCATCTGTGCGACTTCCCCGCGGCCGACGCCGCCGCGCGCGACCCGGAACTCGAGGCGCGCATGGCGCGCATCCAGACGGTCGTCCGCCTGGGACGCCAACTCCGCACCGAGCACGACCTCAAGGTCCGCCAGCCGCTCGCGCGCCTGCATGTCGCCTCGTCGAACCCGGAGGTGCTGCGCGAAATCGCCGCCGGCGAGGCGCTCGTCACCGACGAGCTCAACATCAAGCAGATTTCCTACGATGCCAACGAGCACGCGCTGGCGCACCTGCAGTTCAAGGCCGACTTCCGCCGGCTCGGCCCCCGCGTCGGCCCGGCCATGAAACAGGTGGCCGCCGCCGTAGCGCGCATGGGCGCGGACGAGGCCGCGGCCTTCGCGGCCGGCCGCTCCGTCACTGTCGATCTCGGCGGCGGCAAGGTCTTCGCGCTCGAGGCGGCGGATGTCACGGTGCAACGCACCCCGCGCGCGGGGCTGGTCGTCGCGGCCGAGGACGAAATTGTCATCGCGATCGAGACCGCCCTGACGCCCGCGCTGGTCGCGGAGGGACTGGCGCGCGAGTTCGTCAGCCGCGTCCAGAACCTGCGCAAGAGCGCCGACTTCGAGGTGACCCAGCGCATCGCCATCCGCTTCGCCGCCGACGCAGCCGTTGCGGCGGCGGTCGCGGAACATGCCGCGACCATCGCCGTCGAGACGCTCGCCACCTCCTGCACGGCCGATTCCGCGCTGGAGGGCGGCGAAACTTATGATCTCAACGGCCATTCCTGCACAATAGTCCTGCAGCCGACCCGGCCGTCCTGACCGCGCCCGCGGTATCGGATGCCGGGCTCCGTGCGGCAAACGCTGTAGTAAGGAGCGGGATCATACGGAAGGACGCGGTATCGGTTATGACACAACACCTGCTGCCGGAAGACCGCCGCGGCATCGAAATGCCCCGCGCCCAAGACTACACGATCTTCGACCGCCAGGCCCACCAGCCGCCGCGCGGCGTCATCGCCACGCTCGACGACCTGGCCGGATGGACGGCCGAGGCCGCGGGCTTCACGGCGCGCTTCGGCACCAGCCCGGCCGCGGCCCTCTGGGGCGAGACGGGCGCCTTCGTCGAGATCGAACCGGCCGGCGCCGCCGAACCCGCCCCGCCCCCCGGAAGCCTCACGCTGCGGCCGCCTTCACCCCTGCCGATCGCGCACGACGCCGGCTGCTTCGAGATCTGGGTCTGCGGCGACTGCTTCGACTGGCAGCGCCTCCGGCAGCATCCCTCGCTGGCGCTCCTGGCACGCGCGTCCGACGACGCGGACGAGCAGGAGATCGACATCGCGTCCTGCATCAACTGGCCCACGTTCACGCTGCGCATCCTCCAGATACCCGATGCGCTGCGCGGCGGGCGGGGCACGGTGACCGGACTGCGCATCCGCGCCGCGGCCGGCGCGCAGCTCCGGCGCCTCGCGCTGGACCGCCTCTGCGCCTGCCGCGACGAGCGTCCGGCGCTCGGTCTGAGCCCGCGTCCGCGCCGTCCGCTCGCGCTCCCCGAGGGCCAGGATCGCGGCCTGAACACGGGACCCGGTTGGCTCCCCTTCCCCACGCGCGAGGCGACGATCCTGCCCGACAACCTGTGCGGCGACGCCACACTTGCGGTTGAGCGCCGGGACGACTGCGTCGAGTTCCTCTACCGCGGCGCCGACGCCGCGGTCCGCTACACCTGGCGGCCGGCGGCCGATCCGCTGCGCGTGGCCATCGAGGTCGACGGTCGGTCGTTCGGCGATGCCCTCGTCGACACGGCCTGGGGCGGCGAGGCGTGCGGCGGCTGGCAGGGTTCTGGCCCTTCCACCTGCAATCCCGGCGCACAGCCGCCGCGTCCCCTCGGCGCGTTGCCCATGGAAGAGCTGTCGGTCGGCGGAAAAAGTGCCACGGCGCGCTTTTCCGATCCGCAGCTCGACTCCCTGACAGTCCGGATCGAGCTGATGGGCAAGAGCCTGGCGATCGATATCCGTAATCCCGCCGGCCGCCTGGCCTGCCTCATGCCCGGACGCTTCACGGGCCTGCGCCACGCCCGTCTGCGCAAGGCGCCCGCCATGGGCGAAAACGCCATCCTGGTCGCCGACCTCGCGGAGAACCGTCCCTGTTTCTGCTCGCTCTACCACGACTGGTACCGCTCCAACGCCTCCACCTGGAGCAACGCCCCCGCCTGCGACGGCGCCACGGCCACGCTGCAGGGTCCGCTGCTCTACCAGCCGACCACCGGCGGCCTACGCAACGGCTGCTTCGAACGCTACTTCCTGACCTGCTCCCCGCTCTACGAGGAGATCCTGCCCAACATCCCCAACCCGCCCAGTCCCTGGGCGCGGGAGGCGGGCCGCTATGTCTTCCAGGAGTCGTGGGGACCGGACGACTTCGAGTCCGAGCTGGCCAAGGCGCGGCGCTGGGCGGCTTTCGGCATGACGGACATCCTGCACCTGCACCACGAGCTGGGATGGTCGCACAACGAGCCGGCCACTCCGGCGCACGGCAACCAGCGCTACTGGGTGAACGACGGCTGCACCCTGCGGCTCGACGTGGCGCAGGCCAAGGGCGGCACGGAGGCCATGCAGCGCTTCCTGGCGGCGGAGCAGGCGCTCGGCCTGCGCGCGGGGCTCTACTCCAACTACACCGACTACTACACGCTCAACAGCCGCTTCCGCTCGGATCTCCCGATCCTGCTGCCGGACGGCTCGCGCCAGGCCGCCTGGGTGCACTCCTACGCCATGAAGCCCGCGCTGGCCGTCGAGTTCGACGCCTGGTTCGCACCCCGCATCGCGGCCCGCTTCCATCCCACCACCGCCTACACCGACGTGCACACCTGCGTGGCGCCCTGGCAGCGCGTGGATTACGACGCGCGCGTGCCCGGCGCCGGCACTTTCGCCGCGACCTACTACGCCTTCGGCGAGCTGCTGCTAAACGACCAGCGCCACTACGCGGGCCCCGTCTTCTCGGAAGGCGGCTACCACCAGTGGCTCTACGCGGGACTGGCCAGCGGCAACTACGGGCAGATCATCATCACCCCCGACTCCCCGCTCGACCCCGCCTTCAACCTGCTCAAGATCCACCCGCTGGAGACCAACATCGGCCTCGGGGTCGGCACGATAGGCTGGATCAACCGCGGTGATCCGCCGGAGGCCGTCGCCGCGCAGGTCGACCGCTACCTGCTCGCCTGCCTGGTCTACGGCCACATCGCCTACCTGCCCGAAGAGCCCTTCGATCCGCGCCTGCTGCTGCGGGTCTACCATCTCGCGCGGGCCGCCTCGCTCCACATGGCCGGCGAGCGCCCCGAGGCCATCCATTACGCCGGCGCGGCCGGCGTCTGGCTGAGCCTCTCCGAGGT
>CAYPJN010000219.1:0-1689 GCA_964411055.1 uncultured Lentisphaerales bacterium
CGAGCGAATACGACACGGATTGCGCGGGCGAGACGCCGTTGTCCGTGACCGTGAGCGTCGCGGTGTAGAGACCGGCGGGAGGTTCGGCGGCGGTGAGTGACGGATTAGAGCCGGTGAACCCCGTGCCGGTTGTCGTGTTGGTCACGCTCCAGTTGTACACGAGATTCTCCGCGTCGGACGCGCCGAGCGTCACGGAAGTGAGCGTGAACGGAGTTCCGGCGAAGGCGTAGGGGACGTCCGGGAAGAACGACATTGAAAGGATGCTCTGGTCGCATTCGTATGCGCCGATGTCGATGCCCGAGCCGGAGGGACGCGCGACGAGCCCCGAGCAGTCGTCCGTGAGGCCGTTCGCGATACCGGCATCGATCGCCGGCGACGACGGAAGCAGCGAGTAGTCGTAGGTGTCAGGATCAGAGAACTGCGGATCGGCGGCGATGCAGGTGCCGTTAGGAGCGACCGGCGCGATGCAGTTGACGAACTGGTTGGTCATCGTGTCATTCGACACTGTCCAGTCGGGATAACCGTAAGTCGGCGTTCCGTCTGCACCGGCATTGCCCGAGATAATTGTGTTCTCGACAACGACATTTTCGACGTAGTTATACTGCGGAGCGGTTGTCTTGACCTGATTGCCGATCATGAACGCTCTGTAGCCGGTTTCTCCCGGGTGGGCGTAGTTCCCGGCAATGGTACAGTTGCGTATGACCACACCCTTGGCGCACGCGGCTTCAACGTAAACCGTGTCGGATCTGCCTCCGTTGTGGGTGACGAGGCAGTTGCGCATCTCGACTTCCGCCGAGCCGCCGTTGATATAGACCGGCGCATAGGCGGTGGTATATGTGATGTTGTTATCGCGGACAACGCACTGCTCCATCAAGCCGCCGTACAGCATAATCGCGTAGCCGCGGGTATAGTTGGTTTTGGAGACATTGCCCTTGAAGAGACAGTGGTCTACCTTTCCGCCATTGGCGGAAATCTTGATCGGGCCTGCGATGGTCGCGTTCACTGTCTCGCCCGCGTGCGGCAACGCAAATCCGCTGACAGTGAAGTCTGTGAGGCGGCTGTCGGGGTGGTCGAGCGTAATGACGGGCGTGAGCGTCGAGGCCGACGGCTTGATCGTTGTTAGTTCAAAGCCGTCCACGCCGACTACCGTGACAGAATTCGTTATTCGGGCGCCGGGTTCCTCGGTATAGGTGCCTTCCGACACATAGATCGTTGCCGCTCCGTCAGCCAGATTAGCGGCCTCTATTGCGTGTTTTATCGTCTTGAAGGCATTGGTCCAGGACGTTCCGGCGGCATCGTCGCTGCCGTCAGTCTTGACGTAGAGAACCATGCCGGACGGTATTTCCGTGAACTGCGCCGAGAATGTCGCGGGACCGTCGCAGGTGAATGTGTAGGGCGTATCGTATTCATTTTCGTCGGGAACTCCCGCCGTCCAGCGGTAGAACTCATATCCCGCGCCGCCCGCGGGCGTGAGAGTTACAACCGAGCCCTCGTCGTACCAACCGTCGTTTTCAAGCGGAACATCGCCTTCGCCGCTAGTCGGTGAGAACGTGATTTTGAAAGTCCTTTTGAAGAACCACGTGAGCCGGTCGAGACATCCCGGCGTATGGCTATAGTCGTATACGCTGCCCGAGAAATGAGTATTCGTCACCACTCCGGTCGCGTAGGTCACGGACATGACGCCGCCGG
>CAYPJN010000219.1:1699-5150 GCA_964411055.1 uncultured Lentisphaerales bacterium
ATTGTGTCGAGCGCCGCGTTTGTCGAAACAGGGCTGACGCTGCAACTGACAAGCCCGGGCTCGACATCGTTTCCGCCGTATGCGGGAAGGGCCTCGCCGAAGTTATCAGGATTTCCGTAAACAGCAATGATATCCGAGAGATCGAGGCGGATTACAGCAATACCGCTGCCGCCACTGCCGCCGCTCGTACCCGGAGAGTAACTTCCCCCGCCGCCGCCGCCGCCGAGACCGTTCATACCGGGCAGCCCCGCTTTACCAGAATTTCTGTCGGAACCATTGCCACCGCCGCCCAGACCGCCGTGGCCGCCGTTTGTGGCAGTGTGGCCGGCGCCGGCGCCTCCGCCTCCGCCGTAATAAACGGTCTTGCCCGTGATGTCGCAGGCGATTCCGTCACCGCCGTATCCGCCGTGATCCGGCAGAGTCGCTCCGCCTTCCTCGCCGGGTTCGCCCGCGCCGCCTCCGCCCCCGCTGAATCCTAAGCCCGTGCCGCAAATTGCTCCGTCGTAACCCTGTCCGTCCGTTCCTTTTCCAATGAATTCGACAGTCCTCTTGCCGCCTGACGCGCCGCCGCCGGATCCGCCATCTTTACCATTATTTACGATCCAACCACCGCCGCCACCGCCGCCGGTCGCGGTGAGAATGAATGCCCCGCTGGCCAAAGACGTGTCGTAGCCGTTGCTGCCCTGCACTCCGTAAGTGGAGGCGCCGGGGCCTCCGGCGCCGACGTTGATCGTCCCGCCGCGAGCGCGACGTTCTGAGTGTAGATTACGCCGCCAGCGCCTCCGCCTCCGCCGATGGTCGAACCTCCGCCTCCGCCGCCGGCGACAACGAGGATTTCGGCGGGGACCGCGAGCGGAAGAGTGATCGACGTCGCGGCGCTGGTGTTGGTGAACACCAATATCTCGTATTGATTTGTCAGGGAGACCGAACAGTCTCCGTCAATCGAGCAGATCGCCGATACGGGGTTTTGTGCGGGAGATGTTGCAGCGAGTCCCGAAATCAGGGCCGCTAATGGCATGATAGATACGAGTTTGCGTGTCGTGTTCATTGTCCAGTCTCCCGATCCGGTAAAGAAGCAGCGACGACTTAGTTCATAAATTATGATTATTATAGCTTTTTATGCCAGCCATGGCAACCGGAACTATTTTCGTGTTTTTCATTGCGCTACCTTCTCGGCCTGGCTCGCGGCGTCGGTGGGGCCGACATCGTCGCCGGCTCCGGAGGACGGCGACACGGCTTTCGATTTGTCATTCGCCGTAACGATGACGCATTTGATGTCCGTCTCAGACATGGTGCTTCCGCCGTATCTGCCGATGCCGAACGGAATCTTTACGTCGAAATAGACATCCTCTTTTCCGAAGAGGTCGCCGCTTACGCGGAGGCGTTCGGGCTCGACTCGGACGACGAGCTCCAGCCATCTGCCCGACGCCATCGGCGTCTCGGACTTGAACGGCTCGATCACGGGTGGCTTGTTCGTGGCGTTTTGAACGCCGTTCGGCCAGAGATGGATGGCGTTGCTGTCGATGCGCATCTGGTAGTCGGAGTATTTTACATCTTTGCGTGCTCCGTTGACGATGAAGTAGAGCATGGGACCGCCGATCTGCTTCGGGTCAGGGAATCGGTACTTGATGCGCATCGTGTAGTCCGAACCGCCCGGATCGAGCATGCCGAGATCGGCTATAAGTCCTGTGCCCCCGGCCGCGCAGTGGCCGTAGTGCGAGCCGTCGGCGTCCTCGCGTATCTCCATCTTCCCGCCGAAGACCTCCGGCTTGCTGCCGACGTCGAACCTGGCATAGTCCTCGTAGACAATGTAGTTGTCGATTTCGGCGAAAAGCGATGATACTTGACAAAGAGCGAGCGTGAATAAGATGTAGTAAGACTTCATTGTTTTACCTCTTTTCTAAGAGTTGAATGGCCCGGGGGGAGTGGACGTGCAAATTGCATTTGCACGGCTCTGCTGGTTCTGCGGGCAATTGGAAATTGTCCGTCCACTCGCGCCGCGTCGCTCCGTAGGGGCGTTCACTGTTGATAATCCGGGTTTGCTATCGTTCCCAAGTCTTTGATCCTGATAACTCCCGACACTTCCTTCATCTCTGCAGGGCTGAGCGCCTGGCGGGTGAGGGTGATGTAGAGGCCGGTGATTTTGATGGGGTACGTGATAGGGGTTTTAGGGTTGCTGAACCAGCGGGCGCCAAGCGACTGGTTGAGGTGCTTTTTCACGCCGTCGCCGTCGATCGGGAATTTTATGAAGCGCCAACCGGTGAAGGCGATGAACGTCGCGGCGCCGAAATCGTTCCATTGCCCCTCGGATCGGTGAAGGCGTCCTTCGGCGTCCTGTATCTCGAAACCGATTTTGCCCCAGCCGCCGTCGCCGTAAACCCACATTCCGATCTCGTCGGGCGTACCCTCAATGGCAGTCGGCTTCTTGAACTGAATCTTCGTGTACTCCGTCTCGAACGCCTTAATCTCGCCTTGCTTGACGAGCTTGACCTCAACGCAGTCGCCGCGTTCCGGATCCTTCACCTGTTTGAACTCGAACACGCCGGGCAGACGGTACATGTCGTCGCCGTTCAGATTGCGGATGCCGCCCATGACGCGGAAGCCGTCGAGCGAGTCAAGCTTTTCCGCCGTCTTGAACTGTTCCGGCGGTTTGTTCGCGACGGTACGGACGTGACGGACGCTTGTCGCGGACGCCGATGTGACGAGATAGCGGGGGCCGGTTCCCACGCCGAACTGGAATTTCCCGCCGGCGCGTTTCGCGGTCTTGCCGAGAAAGTCGATCTGCTCGATCTCCGTCTCCTCCGGGAACTCAAAGGCGAGTGCCGCCTCGCCGACCGGCACCCAGCAGGCGTACGCGAATTTGTTGTCCTTGCGCTTGAACTCCAGTGCGTATGTCGTGTTCGCACCCGTGTCGATAATTTGCGGATTGAACTCGATCCGGTCGAGCGCGCGCGTCATGGCCGCCATCGCCGAGAACAACGGTTTCGGGTAGTGCAGGGGATAGCGCGAGAGCATGCCGTCCGTCCCCCAGACTGTCTGAAGATAGCCGTTAGCGACATCGCTCAACGAGACGATCTCGACATTGTCGTAGCCGTGAGCGAAGCCGACAAGGGCGTCGCGGATTTTGTATTCCGCCTGCTTTGTCATGCCGAGAAGACGTAACGGACGCGAGGTAAACTCCGCGCAGCCGGTGACCGGAATGTTGTATCCGAAGTGTCGCGCCACCTCCCTGGCGAACCACGTGCCCTGCGTGCCGCCGCGCCACAGGCGTTCGGGAATGCAACCCTGTCCCGGAGTCTCGATGCCTATGTAGTCCACCAGCTTCGGATCGTATCCGTTGCGGAAAAGCATAGCCATCACGCCGCTGGACGAGGTGTTGTTGCCATATACGAGTTTGACGTCCGGGTAGTGTTTTCGCAGAAACTCCGCGGCAATTTTCGCCTTCTTCAAA